>CAYOFT010000005.1:0-51846 GCA_964403295.1 uncultured Thermotogaceae bacterium
TTGTTTAATTCTCGCTGGTTTTGCTTCTATTGTTGTCCGTTTTTCAATGACCTGTTAAAAATCCGCTTTGCAAAATAATTATTTAAGGCTTAAAGATTAAACCATTTCTCTTTTTTGCGCAGCGGATGTATAGTACCATTATTTATTGGTTTTGTCAATAGTGAATTATGAATATAACGTAAAAATTAATTACTACATTTCCAAGTTGACGGTTGGTGCGTTCTTTTCTGATTCAGGTATCTGGAAAAATTCAAAAGCTTTAAACCCAAAAAGGTTGGCGATGATATTTCCCGGAAAAACCTCTATTGCTGTGTTGTATTTCATAGTGATGTCATTGTAGAATTGTCTTGAATATGCTATTTTATCTTCTGTTTGTGTCAACTCATTCTGTAAAGACATGACATTTTGGTTGGCTTTTAAATCGGGGTAATTTTCCATAACAGCGAAAAGTCTTCCAAGAACGCCACTCAATTCGCCTTCAGCTTCCATTCTCTGATTTTGAGAGCCGGCATTGACTGCCTTGTTTCTTGCTTCCATTACCTTTTCCAAAGTACCACTTTCGTGTTTCATGTATCCTCTTACCGAATTAACCAGGTTTGGAATTAAATCACTTCTTCTTTTAAGTTGAACATCAATTTGACTCCATGAATTCTGAACCTTTTTCCGTTCTGTCACAAGCTTGTTGTATGTACCGATAATCCATGCAGCTAAGATTACGACGATTCCTAGTATTATCCAAAGTGCCATAAATACCTCCCATGATAAAAATATGTTATGTTACTTAATTATACTATAAATTTTAAAAATTTAAAACTCATTTAAAAACGAAAAGGAAATGCTTTTAAATGCTACATCTAAATCAACAAAAAACGCTTCAAACACCTGAGGAAAAAACTTTTCCATATTGTTATGGGTTATTTCAATAAGCGTTATCCCATTTTCTTCAGCAAATTGAAAATCATGATATCCACAATCTCCGGTAATGAAAGCATCAACCCCTTCATTTAAAATATTACCTAATAAGCCTGTTCCACTTCCTGTGCATACAGCTATTTTCTTGATTCTTTTTTCTATATTTCCGTTATATCTAATGGACTTCTGTTGTGTGTTGATCTTTAGTTCTTCAATCAGATCAAATAAACTTGTTGAACGACTCAATTCGCCTTTTCTGCAAAGAAAATGAGGGAACACTGGTCTGTATAGAGGGAAAGCTTCCATAGCAACTTCTTCATATGGGTGTACCTTTTCCACCTCTCTGATTAACAAATCGACTTGTTCTTTTGGTATGACTGTTTCAATCTTAGTTTCTTTGGCATACTCTCTTTCGTTATGTTTACCAATATAAGGATTTGTTCCTTCATGAGGCTTAAAGGTTCCTATTCCGGATGATGAAAAAGTGCATTCAGAGTAGTTTCCTATCCATCCTCCACCAACTTTTGCTATTCTGTCGATAAGGATATCTTTGTGTGTTTCAGGAACAAAAACTTGAATTTTATATATTTCTCTTTGTCCTGAACTGTTAACCCCTTCAATATTTTCTAAACCGATCAGTTTACAAAAATAATCATTCAATCCATCTTGGATTTTATCAATAGGGGTATGGCAAGCGTAGATTGTTATTTCATTTTGGAATATTTGTTTGATTATATTTGTTTTTTTGTTGGCTGTTAGAAAACTTTTGATGGCATTGAAGATTAGTGGATGATGAGATATTATCAAATTACTTTTTATCTCTATCGCTTTTTTTAAAACTTCTTCTGATATGTCCAATGATAATAAAGGATTTTTGATTTCCTGATCGAAAGGTCCAATCTGTATTCCAGAATTATCAAAACGTTCTTGAATATTATTTGGAATACGTGATTCAATAATCGAAATAAAATCTTTAATCTTCATAGTAACCTCCATTATTCTAGTGTTTTTAAGGCTTCTGCTGGTTTTATCTTTGCTGCATTGTAGCTGGGTATGAGAACCGAAATTATGGAAGCAATATAAAAGGATGTGCAAATAATAATTATATCTAACCAGGGTATATAAAGGAAATTTCCACCCGGCGCTCCTAATTGTGAAAAAATCGAATTAACCTGTTCCCCGCTTATTATACCAGAAGCAATACCAATAAAAAGACCTGTAATTACTATGATGCTTGTTTCAATCAAAAAGGCAAAGAAAATTTGTCTTTTATTAAATCCTATGGCTTTAAGCATCCCTATTGTTTTTCTTCTATCATAAAAGGCTCTATACATCGTAATTGAAATCCCCATAATTCCGATTATCATACCAAAATAAAGGAATGCATTCAATATCTTGATCATTCCTTGGATAGCTATTTCGGATATTTCTATCACATCATCATTTGTGATAGTAAAAACACCATTATTTTCAGTAAATGTTCTAAATTCATCCTTGCTTTTTTTTATTTCTTCAACATTGTTGCCGGATAATTTAATTAAATCATATTGATTGATATCGTTACCTTGTAGTTTTGTTTCATCTGTTAAAAGAATACCCTGAAAGAAGGTAATATTCTCAAAGAAATATGTGCCCAATTTATTATAATTGCCAGTTACTTGAATTTGTTTTGATCCACTGCTATTTGATGCATCTTCTCTTCCCGATATAACGATATAAGCCTTCTTATTTTCCTTTAAATGATTGACCGCTTCATCAATTGTATTATATTCAGATGTGGAATACCATTTTCCCTGTGGATTATAAAATTGAAAATTTTGGGTAATTAAAAACGCTCTCTGTTGTCCTTCTAAAGTTTTAATATTAAATCCAATTACTGCTTGAATATCTTTTGTGAATTTTGTTTTTGTTAGATCTGTTTTATAGGTTTTATTTGAGTTTAAAAAATCAGGAATGAATGCATCGTATCCCCAAAATAATGTGTTTTGGCTTTTTCTTATACCAATCATTTGAGAATGTGGAATAACTGTCACAATAACTATAATAAATACCACAAGAGAATATACTGATATAATCAATCGATTCCTGTTTTTTTCGTTTTTTGGATAAGCAAAGCCAATTTTTGTAATGAAAGGATCAAATATTACAGATAAAGGTTTTTTTAAAAATAACAACTTTAATAACCCTAAATTTTTTAATATTAAAACTGGCAGAACACTGAGTAAAATTAGGGGTTTAATCAAAACAACGATTAATACAAAATAACCATTAGAAAATACATCCACATCCAAGAATATTGTGAATATCAACAGTATTAATAACATCAAATTGAAAAGAAGGGCATGATTATTTAGCTTTTTTAGCGCTAAACCAAAGATTAATATGAGGAAACCAATAGAAGTAAAAAGAATCTGAGATGAGTTTATTCCAGTAAGGATTATCATTACAGATGATAATGTCAACAGAATTCTTAAGAGCAGATGTGAATGAAGCTCTTTTTTATTTTGGAAGTCCATTCCCCGTATGGCGTTCACAATACCAATTTTTGATATTCTTTTTGAATAGAATAAAATAATCATTAACGAAATAAAGATTCCCATTGAAAATGCAAAAAAAAGATTTTGGTTGCTAATGTAAAACTCAAAATCCGGTATCTCATTCATTGTTAAAAAATTTGACCCGATAGCATTTAAAAACTTATTTGAAAGATTGAAGACAAATCCTGTAATTCTTGAAAGGATAAACTTTGTTAAAAAAATCCCGGCAAAAAGTCCAAATGAAGTTGATAAAACGGTATAGAAAATCCCTTCAAGAAAAAACATTTTTCTGATATCGGATTCACTATATCCGATAGCTCTTAACATTCCAAGTTCAGTTTCTCTTTCTTTAGCCATCATTGAATAAGTGCTTATCATCAAAAAAATCCCTGAAATAATAGAAAAAGTGCTTAGAAATAAAAATAAATACCCGATATTCGCATTACCAGCTTGTTGCAGACTTTCAAGTTTTACGGAATCGACTTTGAAGCCTGAAGAAAAGAAATCACTATTTTTAATAAAGGAAACAACGTATGACGTCAAAGTGTTTCCCTTTAACCAATCCCCAGTATTTGATATCATAATGATATTGGTTTTGTTTTCTTTTTCAGGGTAATATTTGTAAAATTCATGAATATCCATAAACACAGTGTAATTACTGTCAAACCCGATTGAAAAAGTGTTTAGTTTTGGTAGATTACTATTTATAAGAAATTCCCTAATTTGGAATTTTGGTTTACCAATATTAAACAGTGAATCTGTTTGCTCAGAAATATATAAGTTATTATTTACATTAGCACTTAATTTTTCAGTGAGACTTTCTGGAATAATAAACTTTATATTATTTGTATTTTTAATGTCAAAAAATGATAATTGAGAAAAATCAAAAGCAACAATTCTAATGGATAGATCGGTTAATGGATTTTTAATGGGGGTACTATTAAAACTAAGGATACCATTCATAAAATATGCATTTATGCACCCGTCTATGGAAAGATTCGATTTGGTATCCTGACAAAGTTTATCACCAATTTCTTTTTTAAAAGGTAATAGATTTTCTTGATTTCCATCATAAATTATTTCATCTACGGGTCCAAGTTCACTTTTTATTTGAGAATAAAGAAAAAGACTCATTGAATCATTTATACCCAGAGAACCTGTTATCATTGCTGTTCCTATCATTGACCCAAGGATAATCAGTACTGTTTGAGTTTTTTTTCTAAAAAGATTTCTGAAAGAAATTTTTCTGATCTTCTTATTTTGTATCAAAATCAAAAAGAAAATGAATAACAAGATCATGATTAATATAATAAAGAAAATCAATGGAGATCTCCTTTGATAAATTTTCCGCTATCCATTTTCAAGATTCTATTTGAAAAATGGGCAATTCGATCATCATGGGTAACAATAACAAAAGTCATTGATTCTGAACGATTCAAATCAAGAATCAAATCCATAATTTTATTACCTGTTTTCGTATCTAATGCCCCTGTAGGTTCATCAGCCCAAATAATTGAAGGGTTATGAACTAAAGCCCTGGCAATTGCCACACGTTGTCTTTCTCCACCACTTAATTGATGCGGAAAATGATTTATTCTATCGTTCAAACTAACCTTTTTTAATGCGTTTTCTGCTTTTATAGTAGTGTCTGTTATTTTTGAGTTTTGGGCAAGTAAAGCTAACTCCACATTTTCTAAAGCATTTAAAACTGGGATCAAATTGTAAAATTGAAAAATAAAGCCCATATTTTCAGCTCTAAATTTTGTTGCAGATTTATCGTTCATTTCCAAAATATTGTAACCGTTAATTGTGATATCCCCTTCATCAGGATTATCAATAGCTGATAAACAATTCAACAATGTGCTTTTTCCGCACCCTGAAGGTCCTAGTATTGAAACAATTTCTCCTTTTTCCACATACATTGAGACATGATCAAGTGCTTTGACCTCTATTGTTCCATTTGTATAAGTTTTAACTAAATTTTGAGCTTCTATCATAAAAACTTTTCACTCTCCCGGGTATATAAGAAAACCATCGTATAATATTTTATAAATCTTTTGATATAGAACAACTCGATTAGTGTATCTGGATGTTCTGAAATCTTCATTCTCATTTAAGAAAGCTCTAAGTCTGTTTGGTCCCATGTGATAAGCATTTAATGCATGATGTATATCATTGTCAAATTCAGAAAAAAGCTTTTGTAAATAAAAAGTTCCCAGTTTAATATTATTTAATGGTTCTCGCCAACTCCCTTGAATAGAATACTGTGTTTTTAACCAATTAGCTGTTTCTGGCATCAATTGCATCAAACCAAAAGCACCGGAATGAGATAATGCCATATCATTGAAATTACTTTCAAGCTTTATTACAGCCGCAATAAGAGATGGATCAATGTTCATTTCGCCTGCAATACCATTGATTTCTACTTCAAACAAGAGGGGGAAAAAATGATAAGTTATTAATAACAAAATCATAAGTGAAACGATCAACCAAAACAAGATTTTCTCGGTTTTTATTGAAAGAAAGAAATCAGTCATCATTCATATCCAAAACTCTTGAAGCTATTTTGTATTCATTCATTGCCTCTTCCTCTCTTCCAAGTTTTTCATATATCTGAGCTGTTTTAATATGGATATCCGGATCCATTGGATGCTTTATTGCAGCCTTTTCAAAGAGCGATAAAGCTCTTGAATTTAGTCCAATATTTTTAAATAAAGTTCCTTTCAACTTAAGTGGGAGTATAAGAATTAATAAGACTAATAAGGCCGTAAAAACAAAAAGGGTAATAAAAAGGGATGTGTTGTTTAACGAAAGAGTTATTGCACTTTGTTTTTCCGATTCTTCCTTTTTGTTTTTTATTGTCAAAGTTGAGAAGAGATTCCTCAGACTTTCCTTGATCTCTTCATTTGAAATATTTATTTCATTGTAGTTGTAATGATTGGGTTGCAGATCAATTTTTTCATAAGATAGTCTTGTTGAAGCATTTTTGACCATTTTTAGAACCGCGCTATTAAGATTTTCAGTTTTCAAATTTAAAGTTTGAAATTCACTGATATATTCCATAAAAACCGGGAACAAATTGCTTAATGTCTCCGTTTCTGATGTTAAAAACCTTCTGGAAAGAATTTCAACGTTACTAAAAAAATCAAAATACTCTTCTAATTCCAAAAAGTAGATATACTTATCCTTTGGTAATTTTGCTTCATAAGAATCTCCGAAATAAGCTTGAAAAAAACCAATATAAGCTTTTAGAAGTGAATATTGTTTATCATAGGTATTAAACTGATTTCTATCCAAGTGTGGGTTTATTTGTATACTTAAATAATTTAAAAACTTCTCATTTCCCATTTTAACAATTTCATTATAAGTTTCGCTATTAAGATAATAATCATTTTCGATAATTGTATCAATGATATAAGTGGTCAATTCCTGGAGTTGTTTGCCATCAATTGTAGCAATAAGCTGTAAGTTTTGGAGTTTGTTTAGTTGAAAATACTTTTTAAATTGTTCAAAATGAAATTGTTCAATCATAAAAGAAAAATCCTTGAAAAGAAAATCAAGTAAAACATAAGTATCCTTATATTTGTCAGTTTCTTCATCAATTTTTTTTAACGCTTCTAACAAATCATTTGTGGATTCTTTTATTATTGCAATAACAACCTCGTTATTTTCTGTGTAACTATGAGTTAATTCCAATTTAGTATATATTCTTTTTAATAATTTTTCTGCACTCTCCTCAGAAGGAAAATTATTTTCAGCATACATAATTGTTGATAAAGTGCAATCTAAGGCATATTCCAAGTTTTTCGGGTCTTTTTGCAATTCATACAAAAATTCGTAAGTTTTGATATTTTCTTCAGAAACAGCTGCAAATAGTATTTGACTCGCTAGAATTAAAATAATGAAATAGAGTCCCGTTTTTCTTTTTGCCAATTTATTTCTTCTCCTTTAGAGAAAAAACTTCAAATAATTCTTATTGTCTATGGTTTCAACCCTTAGAAAAAAACAAGTCATCGTGGAGCAGATAATCTTTTTGTCTCCAGTCTTCTTTTACCCTAACATATAATTCCAAATCTATTGGTCGATCAAATAAAAATTGAATATCCTTTTTGGCTTTTATGCGTATCTTTTTAATTGTTTTTGCTTCTTTACCGATGATCATTCCCTTTTGCGTTTTCCTTTCAACCCATATTTCTGCTCTTATTTCAAGTGTTCCGTCAGTTTTATCAGAAAATTCCTCTACAAAAACTGCGCATGAATAAGGAATTTCCTCATAAGTTAATCTAAATATTTTTTCTCTTATAATTTCCGAAACGATGAATTTATTTGAGCGATCAGTCATCATTTCAGGAGGGTAATAGGGATTACCATCAGACAGATATGATTTTATTTTTGAAAGAATAATGTCTCTTTGTTGAAAATCTTTGGCACAAATAGAGAGGACATCATCGGGGCAATACTTGTTTTTCAATAAATCAACATAGTATGCTATCTTTTCTTTTTTCAAAAGATCTGTTTTATTTAACAAAATTAAGCGAGGCTTATGACTATCCTTAATTTTTTCGTAAACATAATCTTCGCCTTTTGATAACCCTTTGGTGACATCAACAACCCATAGGAATAGATCCATGCCTTCCAATGCTTCACTGACGGCTTTCATCATGTAACGATTGACATTGTTAACAATTTTATGTATACCCGGTGTGTCTGTAAATACTATCTGAGAAGAATCATCGCTATAAATGCAATTGATTCTATGCCAAGTTGTTTGTGGTTTATCAGATACAATGACTATTTTTTGGTTCATTAACGTATTGATCAATGTTGATTTCCCTGAATTCGGTCTTCCTAATAATGTTACAAAACCACTTTTCAAAATACACCTTCTTATTTAATATTTATTCTATACTACCACAAAAAAAGGTCTTTCGATGAAATAACACCGAAAGACCTTCATTGGAGCAGGAAATGAGATTCGAACTCACAACCTCTGCCTTACCAAGGCAGCGCTCTACCATTGAAGCTATTCCTGCACTCAAAACGATATGTATTCTATCATAATTATTTTTTTAAATCAAGTCCATTGATTTTATTCCTTCATTATCTCTGCTTTTCCCTCAATTACCTTTTTATTTTCTTCGTTAAATACATCTGTTGAGAGTATAATTCTTTTTTTTGAATCGTTTTTTTCAAGTACTTCAATTTTTACTGTGACTTTATCATCAATGAAGACAGGTCTTTTAAATTTCACTTGTTGTGAAACGTAAATCGTTCCATCTCCTGGAAAGTCCCTTCCAATTACTTTCGAAATAAAAGAAGTGATTAAAATCCCGTGTGCAATTCTTTTACCAAACCTTGTTTTTGAAGCAAATTCATCATTAACATGGATCGGATTATCATCTCCGCTGATTTGAGCAAAAGTTTTCACTTTTTCGTCTGTTACGATAAAATCTTTTGTGTAAATTTCTCCGACTTTGATTTCGTTATAATCCATTTGTCCTCCTTCTGTTGCTACTAAGAATACTTAAGTTTTTGGTCAAAGATGGTATAATCCCAATAGTGAGGTGACTGTATGAAAAAAATGTTGCTTATAATAGTACTAACCATCTATTTATTATCCGGTTGTATTATAACAAATAATTTTGATGCTTACCATCGATTGGCTTTAAAAGCAATTTCACAGGGAGCAAAAGAAAGTACCAAAGAATATGCAAGACTTTTATCAGAAATTTCTGAAACAAACCAGCAAAAATCCATTGCTCTAATGGTTAGTGGCTATGGGAACTTTTTATCTGATAAATATGGGGATGCCCTAATTGATTTTTCAGCCTCTAATGAATATCAAAAAAATGATGAATCAGTTGTTGGCACAATTCTGTCTAATTTTATGCTAAATCAATATGAAATGATCAATTTCCAAATAGATGAATTAGATACTATATCTAATAATTGGCTAATGATCGTGAATTTTGAAGAACTGACTAAACTAAAAATTTATGAAATCTCTGCATTATCCAATGCTATATTAAAAAACAAAATAGCTTTCGACACTTTCAAGTCAAAATTAGAACAAGAAACAATTCAAAAAATGGAGGGGTTTTTCTTTGAATAAAAAAGCTGCAATTATTATAAGTCTGATCTTTTATGCTATATTTTCGTTTTCAATGCCACCTCATTCAAGGGTATTCGATCTTATTAACAGAGGACTATTAGAAGTTCCAGTCCGATCAGCTTATTATGGAGAAAGTATAGAACGTGATTATTCCGGTAATTTTAAAGCTGTAGTTCTTTTTGCTGAATTTCCCGATCAACCCCATCAAGTCCAGCTGTCTTTTTTTAACGATTTGTTTAATGCTGAGGACTTGGATTTCAAAGAAAAATATCCGATTTCCACGAATGTAAGCAGTGTAAAAGAATATTATTTGTTTGAATCAAATGGTACATTTCAACTGGATTTTGATGTATATGGGTGGTTTCAAATGCCTAATAATTACGATTATTATGTAGGGAATAATTATGGAACGGGTTCTTATCCCAACAATTCCCAAAAATTGGTAGAGGATGTGATTGAAGCAGCTGATGCACAAGTGGACTTTTCATTGTACGATAATGATGGAAATGGAACTGTTGATTTTCTTTTAGTGGTTCACACTGGAACTGGTGCTGAATTCAGTGGAGTAGAAGACGCTATTTGGAGTCACATGTGGAGTATATCACCACAAAATCGTGATGGCGTTCAGCTAAGAAGCTATTCAATGCAACCGGAATACTGGCTGGAAAACAATGATATGACCATTGGAGTGTATTGCCATGAGTTGGGTCATTTGATATTTGGCTTACCGGACCTATATGATGTGAATAAATCATCCTATGGCATTGGATATTGGGGATTGATGGGTGGAGGAAGCTGGAATGACGAAATGTCTGTATTTGGAAATAATGAAATAAGCGGTTATGGAGGAGCACCTGCTGAACTGACTGCTTGGTCAAAATTGAAGATCGGTTGGTATGAATCTAATGATATTCCTGTTGATTATACAGGCACATATGAAATCAATCCCAGAGAAGTCTATCGGTATAATAACCCAAACGATACAAATCAATATATGTTATATGAGTTCAAAGAAGAAAATATTTATAATCAATGGTTACCCTCCCAAGAAGGGTTACTTATATACAGATGTGATGATTCCAAATACTCAAATACACAGCCTTGGATCCCTGGTGAGAATTTGGATTACCATTACAGAGTTGCAATAATACAAAAGGATAATGACTGGTCTTTGGAAAAAAAAGAAAACAGGGGCGACTTTAATGATTTATTTTATACATCAGATGTTTTTAATCAGTTTTCCAGCCCGTCTAATCAGTTTTATGATAATTCTTTTTCGCTGGATCTAAATCAAATCACTATAGATAACAATAGAGTTTTTACAGTTATTAACGAAGAAAGTTTTGAAGTGTTCATACAACCGCTTTTCGGTACTGGAAAAATAAGAAGTTTTATAAAGGCAAACAATTCGATCTTGCCACCTATTAAAGATGCTCAAGGGTATTCTGTTCCAGTATTCAAGTTGGATAATCATGAAAACACCTTTTATTTTGATGTGGAGTCTTCTGCTTCACCTACTATTTTCATCTCAAATATGCCACTTTCAACTTATCAATAAAAAAAGGTGGCTTAAGCCACCTTTTTTAAGTATATTTTTTTCTTATCTCTTATAACCCGTTATTTCTCTTAAAAATTCCTTTCTTTTGGCAATGTCTTCTTTTTTTTCTACACCTTTAGGTGAATACCCGTCAACGACACCAATTACGGCTTTTCCTTGATCAGTTTGGACGGTTAATATTTGTAATGGATTAGCAGTGGCAGCAAAAATTCGACATACTTCTTGAATGTTCTTTAGGGCATTAAGAATATTGATTGGATAGCCGTTTTTAATAACTAAAACAAATATATGTCCAGCACCAATTTTTAAAGCGTTTTGTACTGCAATTTCTATTAATTCTTCATCATTTCCTTCTTTTCTAACTAAACAAGGCCCTGAAGCTTCATTGAAAGCTAGTCCAAATTTCATCCCAGGGACACTTGTCACGATTGTTTCATAAATATCTTCCACGGTCTTTATAAAATGTGATTGTCCAATGATAACATTACAGTCTTCAGGAAAATCCATTTGTACAATTTCATAGTTCAAAAATATCACTTCCTTTTCTGCTTGAGTGTTTTAACAAGGAAACTTGCCACATCTTTTCCATGTGTTCCTCTACCAAATCCGGCATCCATTCCACAATCTACAGCAATTTCATTTGTTATTTGAGTTCCTCCGGATATCAGAATGATTTTATCTCGAATTCCTTTTTCTTTACATAACTGATCAATTTGTTTCATACCTTTTAAATGTACATCGTTATGTGTAATGATCATACTTGATAAAATTGCATCAGCTCCAGTTTCAATTGCAGCATCGATTAATTTTTCAATAGGTACACTTGTACCAAGATATGTATAAGATAATCCAAACTTTTCGATTCCACCGTGTTTGATATCGAGGATTTCTCGCATACCCACTGAATGTTCATCATTTCCAATCGTTCCGGCTACCACATGAATTGGCTGCTCGTGAACGTATTCGGTTATTTCCTCTGCACTTAAAATTTCCGGTTTTTCAGGAATTTTTAGAGTGTTTCTATCTACAAAAAAAGGAACCTTTGCTTTTAATTCTATATAAGATCCTTCTGCAGGATGAAGAACTGTTTTTGAAATAACTGTCGCTTCTTCTAAACCCATACGATTACAAATTTCCAAAGCGGCCGCTTCTGCTACATCAGGATTGTCAGGTATAGTCATATCAATTTGAATTAATCCATCGTTTTTCCATTCAACTTCAGGTTTTAATAATCCTTTTTCATCCGACTCTTTGTTAGTATTCATCCTGACCGAAACATTATCTGTTTCATCAAGCTCATCGATATATTGAATCTTGTCAGGATCATCTAATGTGCAACCACCTATTACATCACAAGCTTTTTTTATTCCAGTCGGTAAATGATTATACCCAAAATGATTACAGACTGGCGCAAAATAATCTTCATCACGTTTAACAACCGTATTTGCACCCAGTTCTCCATTTTTCTTTCTTGCTATACCGTCACCGACTCTTTCAGGGAAGAAACCTGAATCAACAAAGAATCCCTTCTCTACAGCTTCAAAGTAACCACCGTTTTCAAGAATATCTTGCATATATAGTATGGCTCTAATTTTCATATCTCTTATTGGTTCCTTCAAATTTTCCATTTTTGGACCCACTAATTCTTTAATACCATCTGTAGCAACAAGCGTGTGTTTTGCCGTTTCCACTCCTCTGATTGAATTAATGTGCCATGGAACATTGCGTCCTTCATCCGGAGTAATGGTAGATTGTATATCTGCTTTAGTAAGTCGGCTTAAAACGGTATCGAGAACATGAATTCTGGTAGCGTCAAAAAGATCTGATTCAATATACCTTGTATTCATTTGTGCTCTGAATTTGTATTCCTTAAACAGATCTCTTAATGTTAAAGCATATATAAAATTCAATTTAAACTCTGGTGAAGGAGCTGTCATTGGTGGAACAGTTGAGAGCGCTATCATATCCTTTCGCATGCCTGCTTTCACCGAGAATAACGAATTAATGGCATGTTGTACAAGTAATTCAGGCATTACCTTCCAAGCTACTTTTGAAGAGGCATTTGCATTATGAGCCCCATCAATTTGTAAGATTTCAGCAGAAGCCATTATCTTCTTTGCTACAGCTGCATCGACAAAAGACCTGATTGGATTAACCCCTCTATACAAAACATTGTATTGTGGATCTTGATGGGCACCGTTAACGCCTTCTTCCCCAAATAAAACAGCTACTTCTGGACCGGCAATACCAGAAACATACGAATGAAAGTTAATAGGCCTTCCAACTTCTTCTTCTATCAAATCAAGTGCTTTTCTTGTTGCTCTTAGTTGTTTTCTAGTAATCGGGATTCCCCCAATACCTTCGGGGGATCCTTCAATTAACCCATCAAAATGAGATTGTCCCAGTGTCCTAATAACCATAATATGATCGGCACCATGCCAAGCAGCCATTCTCATTCTACGTATATCATCTTCAAATCTACCGGATGCAATCTCAGAGGTGATAATCTCTTGAGGTTGTGGATCAATATTACCAAAAAATTTTGCTGGCGGTAATGGAATGCATGCTTTTAAATCTTCTGAAACATCTTTGAATTCATATCCACCAATTTGTGTGTTTTTTCCCAGTTTCTTTCTCCAAGTCCACCCTTTTCTTTTTGGACGATAATCTTTTAGATTCGTTAAAATTTCTTCAACGTTAATTTTTTTCTCTTTATCCAAACTCATCACATCAGACCCCCTTATACTTTTTTTCTATTTCATCCCAATGGGAGCCTTGGATAATTTCCTTACCATATGTAAGATAATCCATTCCTGCTTTTTTTGACATTGTAAGTAAAATATTTCCAGCACCTTTACCAAGAAGTTCCCTCTCGGATATTCCTTCTACAATTACTTTTGCTTCAAGAGAATTAAAACCCATTCTTAGTAAAACTGATCTTTCAATTGATGGCGAAGTATGAGTTTGCGCCAGTTCAATTAAAGGATTTACGATTTCATCGGCTTTTTTCCAAAACACCTGATTCAATTCTTCGTCTGTCAACTTTTCCAGTTTTTCTTTTTCGACTTGAAATTTCTCATTAGTCAACTTATTTCCCCCTTTTAGCATAATTTATTCATGTTGTTGAATATAATGTATAATCACTAAACTACCTGTTTGACCTATTATATCTGATTTGTTCTTTTAAACAAAATCTATTTCATGAAAAAAGGCTGGTTTATAGACAACAATGTTTTTGATTTTTTTAATTTTGAAGAGTAAGCTTTAGGGCTATACCGATATAAAGAAGTTTAACATCATCAATTGAAATTTGTATCAATAATTATTGGTTTAAATATAAAGGTTTAGGATGAGATTGATATTATATAATATATATTCTTATATATTATACTTTATAGAATCTTATTTATAGAAATATATAATTCTATATATTTTATATAGTATAAGTTTATAAATATATAGATATGTATATTTGTATTTTATCAAGATATATGATAATATAGATCACAAACAAAAAAGGAGTGAATTAAATGGAAGGAAAAACGGTGCAATTAAATGTTCCGATAAGAATCGAACAAATTGAAAAATTATCTAAGGCTGTTGCAATTGTAATGGCTAGTAGAGAAAGGACGCAAAACAATAAACGGATCACAAAAGCCACTTTTATTCGGACTTTGATAGATGTTGTGGACTTTGATGAAGCCGACTTAAGAGATATTGCGAACGAAGAAGACCTTCAAAGCACCATCAAATCTCATTTATATAAGGACAACGAGTTTACGGAAAAGACTCTTGATGCTGCATTGTTATCCACCATATATAAGAAATTTGCAACTGATGATCAAAAAAAATGGGTAGCTGGTGATTTCATTAACACGCTTTTTGAAAACGGTTTAGTGAAAGCGCATTCTTCAGAAGAATTATGGAAGAAAATACTTGAAAATACAAACGACGCAACAAAATAACTAATTTTGTTGCGTCTTTTTTCCGCTAAATACTATAATTTTTATCGCTTTTATACAATTATACCCTTCAATTAAGAAAACCCATAAATAAATAACGATCTAATTTTCTTTATACTTTTATCAATAATAAAAACGCAGATGATTAGCCTTTTATAAAAAGTCTGCGTTTTTTTGATTTTATCCTTTCAACTATTCTTTTGTAAATCACAAAGTTAGTAAATTGAATAAATTGCCATGCTATTTAGGTTTTTCTTTAAAAAGGCTTCCTATCAATTCCCGAAATTATTACGCGCAGAAAAAGATATTCGGACTTACAACTAATATTATAATACTTATAATCGTATAAATTTAATATATAATAATTCTATAGTTTTATATAGTATAATACTAGATAATAGATATATATCGAATTATAGAAATAAAGATAAAGATATATATAGAAACTAAAATATATAATTATAATGGATAGCATTTTCTTTTTATTTCCATATGTTTCCTACTAAAATATTTACAAAAAAAAAGACCAACCTATAAAGTCGGTCTTTCTTGAAAACTGTAGATTGAGATTTATATTATTGACGTGGCCAGAAAATAATTCCTAAGACTAATGCTGCTCCCGCTCCAGCCATAACCCAAGGAAACACTTTATCAAAAGTACTTTGTTCTTTGATTGCAGGAAATTTAATTCTTGCAGCAAGACTTTCGCGCTGATCGTTAATTTGATATTGGAAAAACATCGAGACAGTTCTCTCTGTCAATTCCAAAGGTTCTATACCCTGATTGGTTATAGTGTTTAATGGGACAACAGTGACGATTATTTCTTCATTTGGCTCAAGAACCGTTTCCATTTGTGGGTACTCTGTAAAATTAACGTTTTCAGCAAGAATCATCTTTGAAGGTGCATTGCTTCGTCCGGTTATGGAACAATCATCCCAAAAAATGGTAATTTGAGAAAATGTTATGTTCCTGATTTTAAATAAATATTCCTGTGTTCTAACAGGTGAAGATGTTTCAACTTGAATTTCTAAGTTGTCATCCGTAATCAAGCCTGCGATGTAATTTTGTGACAATCCCATAGTAATAAAACTAAAAAGAATTAGAATAATAGCAATTTTTTTCATTTTGACCTCCCTAATTTTAATTAAAAAAAATAATAAAATGGTTTTACGTCCCCCTTAACTGAATTATAGCACTTTTTGTGGCTATCAAAAAAATAAAATGTGCATATTATTTAATTTTTTCCGAGATGGAATTAGTAAGTATTTCTAACCCCTTAAAAGTAATAACACTTGCAAAAGCCAACGTACCTAATTTTCCCCCAGCGCCTCCAAAATGACAATAACTGTAGACAAACATTATTCCCAAAAGAATTGATACAACAAGCATTTGAATTTCGTTTCTAATCACTTTTTTTGATGACATACCGGCAAAGGATGCACTCATTGCAACCGCAGCAAAAGTAGTTCCATTATTTTGGAAAATTGCAGGTAAAATTAATCCTGCCACTAAACTTACCAAGCTGGAAGAAGTAACTACATCATGTTTGAACCTTTGAGCAATAACGTAGGTAGTAAAAGCTGCAAATGAACTATAAATTAGAATTTCAAACATAATCGCTATTGACAAAGCGTGAGGAGTGGTTAATTGCACATTGTTTGACAATGTGAGTATAATCCATGGGATAAAGGCTGTTGCTCCTAATTTGCCGCCATATCCCTGATATACTTCTTCTGACAGCATCAAAATAAAACCAGCCATAAATGCAGCTAATACAACATGATAAAAATCATGTAAGACCAAAGGAGAAACCATACCCACAAAGGAACCGCAATAAATTGCCACAGCATATTTAGGGATTAATATGGCGCCCAATAACCCAATCAGAGCTGAGGCAACTATTGCACCAAGTCCTACATAAACATTGATCATATAAGCTGCTAGTCCCCCTACTATGCAGAAAAAGATGATGAGTAAATCCTTTTGTTTTAGTTTTAGAAAGTGAAATTTTTCTTTTTTGAATTGAAAAAACATATCGATTAATAATAAAGCATTAATCAATAGAATTGATAACGAAATTAAAAAATGTCGCTGACTGAAGGCTGTTATAACAGAAAAAGTGAATAACGAGACGGCTGAAATACTGATTAAAATAAAACCGATAAACATACTAACTCCTTAAGAGTTTTAACTGGTACAGAAAAATGATATTTCGTTCAAATTCTCTTTATATGTCGTAAATCATTTAGTTGTTCGAGTTAATCCCGAAAATATTGCAACTGTATTAAAGATTGATTTGAAACTATGATTTTTGTATTGAATTGTTCTGGCATCAAGTCTTTTAGCTTCAGGAATGAATTGAGCAACATCTGCCATTTCTGTTTTATTATACTGAATCTTTAATTCAATAGGGTGGTCAAAATCAGAATCGAACTTAAAGATGGGCAAATCACTCAAATTTTTATTAAGCACCCTTTTTACAGCTTCTATGGTGTTGTTCTTTACAACATTCATAGGATACTGCTTGGCTGCAAATCTAGTGATACCTTCTTTTGTAATTACAAATTCAACCCAATCCAATAGATTTTCTTCTTCCAGTTGCTTTTTCAAACCCAAATCACCGATAATCAGCCCAACAGGTACTCCATGATAACCGGCATAGGCTGCATTTAACAAAGTTTCGTTTACCAGTTTATCATTAATCCATACATTATGAAAAGCGCTATTGGAAAAAGTATGATCCATTGTAGACTGAATTCTTCCTGCACCTGCATGATATCCAAGAAAGAAAACAACATCATAACTTTTGTCAAACATGGGCATCATGTATTCAGGACGGGGAGAGCCGGAAATTAAATACATCCTGTCATCTAATTCTGTGATATCATATTCTAAACTGTCACCGTTATTATGTGAATCGGCAATTACAATTTCATCAATCATGTGATTTTTTTCGCTTTCATGAATTCCTTGTATCACCCATTCAACTTGCTTTCTTATCCACTTTTTTACTTGTTGTCTTGTTCCAAATGAGTCTTCTTGAGACCAGTTGAAAGTACCTGCAATGCCTTCCATATCTATAGAGCAAAATAATTTCATAAAAAAACCTCCTTTGTTTTTATTGCGATTATAGCATGCTTTAATATATCTTTCTTTAAATGATATAATAAAACGAAGAAAGACTGGCATTATAAGGGAGAATAAGTATGAATAAAACTTCCATTATTGAGGCATTAATATTTTCAACCAACAGAGGACTCGATTTAAGTCAATTAATCAAATTTACTGAGTTTTCTAAAACAGAGGTAGAAAGTATACTCACTGAAATAAAAGAAATATATGAAAATGATAACCATGGTATCAGATTAAAAAGAGTTGGGAAAAAATACGGTTTTTTTACTAAAGAAGAGTATGCTGAATACGTTGAAAGATTAATCAGGAGGCCTGTCGATAAATTAACACCATCTCAGTTAGAAGTGTTGGCAATCGTAGCAAAGAATGGTAGCAGCACAAAATCTCAAGTAGAAATTGTAAGGGGAAAAGATTGTTCGAATCAGCTGTTAGAATTATTGCTTTCAGGATTGCTGAAAAGAAAAAGGGTGAAAGCACCAGGAAGACCTTATGCTTACACTGTCACAGAAAATTTCTATGAAATTTTCAAAATGTCAGATCTTGAACTGTATGAAGAACTTGGAGAAGATGTTCCCGTTGGCTCTGAAGACAGTGAAGAAGAAAATGAAAAGAAAAATCCTGAAGTAGCCGAGGACAATTATGATGAAGAAGAAAAGGAGTCAGAAAAAGTGGTTGAAAAACCACCATCTGAAAATTGATCTGAAAAATCCTGATTATGTAAAAACTATGATAGAATAAAAAAAATAAGATAATATGGAGGAAGCAGGGTGAAAAATGATTCATATAGCGCCAAAAAAATGCGAGTTGAAGTCAATTCCGAAATAGGAGAGCTGGAAGGTGTAATCTTGCACACTCCAGGCTCGGAAGTCGAAAACATGACTCCTGAGAATGCCGAAAGAGCACTATATAGTGATATATTAAATTTATCTGTAGCAAAAGATGAGTATTCAGAGTTAGTCGGAGTACTTGAAAAAACAACAAAAACATTTCAAGTCAAAGACCTATTAATAGATGCGGTCAAAGATGAAGGTGTTAAAAGGGAATTAATTGATGAGATTTGTGAAAATGAACATGTCAATGATTATAAACGATACTTGTTATCGTTGTCTGATTATGAACTTGCTTCCCAGCTAATAGAAGGTGTTCCCTTGGAGAAACACTCCTTAACAGATTACCTGAGTCAGGAAAGATACGCATTAAGACCATTGCACAATTTTTTCTTTACTCGTGATGCCTCAGTTAGTATTTCAAATCACGTTTTAATCAATAAAATGGCTACTCCGGTTCGAGCCAGAGAATCACTTATTATGGAAGCCATTTTTAATCACAGCTCTTTGGTTACCGGAGATACTATAAACCCTATGCGTAGGCGACACTTACCTGAATCTTTGTATTGTGAAGGTGGAGATTTATTAATAGCCAGCGAACAAATTCTTTTATTTGGAATGGGTGCGAGAACTTCTTCCCAAGGAATAGATTTTGTTATTGAACATATCAAACATCGTGGTGAATCAAAACACATCATTGTTCAGGAATTACCGAAATTTCCTGAATCATTTATCCATCTGGATATGGTATTCACATTATTGGATGTGGATAAATGTATGGCTTATGAACCGGTTATTTTCAAACGAAATAATCTTAAGACGGTTCACATCAATATAGTGAACGGGAAAGTTGAAATTTGGGAGGAAGATAACATCATCGACTCCTTAAGAAGACTTGGTATGCCCATCGAACCGGTCTTTTGTGGTGATAATAAAGATGAATGGGTCCAGGAGCGGGAGCAATGGCATAGTGGTGCAAACTTTTTTACGATAGCTCCAGGAAAAATTATTGGTTATAAACGAAATGTTAGTACTATTAACGCATTAAATAAATCCGGGTTTGAGGTAATTGAAGCAGAAGACATTATTTCCGGGCAGAAAAATATTTACGATTATAAAAGATGTGTAGTGACTATGGAAGGTTCGGAATTGTCACGTGGTGGTGGTGGTTGTAGATGTATGACCATGCCTGTAAGGCGAAAACCTGTTAATTGGTAAAAAAAAGAGATTTAGAAACGGAGAACGCATTTGAAAACTCAATCGATTAATAGATATCTTCATGAAAGTGGATTATTCTATAATTTAGAAAAACCTTCAAGATATCTTGGAAATGAATACAATATGATTAGAAAAAAATGGACAAAAACCATTTTAAAGTTTCTATTAGTTTTTCCCGACATATACGATATTGGGATGAGCCATTTGGGGTTAAAAATCTTATATGAGGAAATAAACAAGCATGAAGAATTTCTGGCTGAAAGAGCTTTTTTACCTTGGACAGATCTTGTTGAAATTATGGAAAAAGAAAATTTTAAAACCTTTAGCCTTGAAAACTTTAAAACACCCGATGAATTTGATGTGATTGGATTTACTCTCCAATATGAATTGTCGTATCCAGGAATGGTTAAATTTCTTCAATTGTCTCATTTAGAACCATTATCAAAAAACAGAAGAGAAGGTGATCCGATCATCATTGCAGGAGGGCCTTGTGTTTATAACCCGGAGCCTATTGCACCCTTTATCGATGTCTTCTTAATTGGAGATGCTGAAGAAGCCATTTGTGAAATTGGGAATTTATTACAACAAACTAAAGGAAAATCAAAAAAAGAAAGATTGATACAAATGGCCAAGACCATCAAAGGCGTTTATGTTCCAGAATTTTATGAAACAATTGAAGGGGAAGTCACTCCCAAACTACCTTATAAAGAAATAATCCCTTCCATTATTAGAAAAAGAGTTTCCCCATTAACACTAGGAAACGCTGTTCATAAACAGTTGATTCCCTATACTCAAACCGTACATGATCGAGGGGTAATAGAGGTCATGAGAGGTTGTACCAGAGGCTGCCGCTTTTGTCATGCCGGGATGGTTTACAGGCCTTCACGTGAAAGAAAAAAAGAGGAAATTATCAAATTAGCTGATTCTATCATTAAGCATACCGGATACGATGAAATCTCACTACTTTCATTAAGTACATTAGATCATTCTCAAATTTCTGATATTACTGATGCATTAATGACTTTGTTAAACAAAAAGAAGATCTCTTTGTCCATTCCATCCAGTAGATTAGATCGATTTGGAATAAATATTGCAGAAATGATATCGACCGTGAGAAAAACAGGATTAACGGTTGCCCCTGAAGCGGGCACACAAAAAATGAGAGATAGAATTAATAAGAACATTAGTGATGAACAGATTTTTGACATGATCAAAATCGCTATGTCCAAAGGTTGGAAAAGAATCAAACTTTACTTTATGGCTGGACTACCATTTGAATCAGACTCCGATCTTAAGGGCATCATTGAAATTGTGCAAAAGTGTCGGGCAATGGGAATGAAAAATATTTCTGTCAGCGTTTCGGGTTTTATACCAAAACCTCACACCCCATTCCAATTTGCCCCTCAAGACACTGTTCACGAACTTCATTCCAAAATTAAAAAATTATCATATTTGAAAAAAATCTCTCATTTTGAATTTCATAAACCTGAAATCAGTTTTATAGAAGGGGTACTTTCACGAGGAGACAGACTACTTTCCGAAGTAATTTTAAAAGTAGCCAATGAAGGAGGATATCTGGAAGCTTGGAAAGATAAATTTTCTTTCGAGCGATGGCTTAGAGCATTTAAGGAATTTGATATCATCCCTGAGAAATATATAAGTGCAAGGGGGTTTGATGTAAATCTACCTTGGAATCATATTGATTCAGGAATTAGAAGAGATTATTTGGTTAATGAATATAAGAAAAGCTTTTTTGGTATCCAAACGAATGATTGCAGACACCTGGAATGCTCATATTGTGGTGTATGTTTTGATTTTGAAGAGGCCAAGTCTGCGTTAAAGATAAATAATCAAGGAGGGAATGTCTTTGATAAATAGACCTAAAGGCACGTACGATATAATTGGAGAAGATGTCCCATTTTGGCATCATTTTGAAAACAAGGCAAAAGAATCAGCAAGAGTTTTTGGTTTTGGAGAAATCCGTACACCGATACTGGAAAGGACGGAATTGTTTAAAAGAAGTGTTGGAAATGAAACAGATATTGTTCAAAAAGAAATGTATACTTTTGATGACAAAGGAAAAAGAAGCATGACAATGAGACCGGAAGGTACAGCTTCTGTCATTAGAGCCTTTTTAGAAAACAATCTTATGAGTCTCGGATTACCTCAAAAAGTCTTTTACATGGGACCGATGTTTCGTTATGAAAAACCGCAAACAGGAAGATACAGGCAATTTCATCAATTTGGTGTTGAAATAATCGGATCGGCTTCATCAAAATCCGATACCGAAATAATTTGGCAAGCCAAATATTTAATCGAGAGTCTTCATCTACACAACTATAAATTCCATCTTAACCATTTAGGATGTTCAGATGATAGAAAAAAGTATAAGGATGCTCTGAAAGAATACTATCAAAAGCATTATGATTCATTATGTGAAGATTGTAAAATTAGATTTGACAACAATATTTTGAGACTATTAGATTGCAAGAAACCTCAAGATGAAAAACTAAAAGAAAAAGCACCAAAAATGACAGAATTCTTATGTGATCAGTGTTCTACAGAATATCAAGATATCAAAAGACAACTCAACCAGTTATCTATAGTTTTTGAAGAGAACCCATTTCTTGTCAGAGGCCTTGATTATTATACAGGTATGGTATTTGAAGTAAAGTACCCTTATGCTGATACAGTATTAGATATCCTCGGTGGTGGACGATATGACCATGTTATTTCTGAACTTGGCGGGAAGGATATTCCCGCAGTTGGTTATGCTTGTGGGATAGAAAGAATATTGGCCATTATGAAAGAAGAAGAAGTAGAAATAAAGATCAAACCAATTTCAGAAATATTTGTCTTGGGGATGTGCGAAGAAGCTGAGGCATATGTGATGAAAATTGTTCGTTTTTTAAGAAGAAAGGGTATTAGTGTTGAACGTGATTTGATGGGAAGAGGCCTGAAAAGTCAGATGAAGTACGCATCAAAAATCGGAGCGAAATTCACAATCATTATTGGCAATGAGGAAATAAACAGTGGTATATATATAGTGAAAGATATGGAAACCGGAAATCAAACAAGTGTTGAAAGCAGTTGGATTGAGAATTATATTATGGACAAATTAGAGGAATGATATTGAGGAGTTTTTTCTTTTGAAATTATCAAATTATGTTTTAATCATGTCATTAATAATGATTATCGTTGTCGGTGTACTCATTTATTTCGCCGGCACATTAATGATTGATACAAATACACTCCAACAACATGCTATGAGAATAAGTGAGTTAACCTCAGATATTCATATCTCAATTCTTAATACCGAAAAAGGTCTTGATTTCGATCTTTGGACCATAAATTCTTTTCGAAGGACTCTTGATGATTTTCTTGTTAAAAATAATATTAAATCTTGGTTTTTAATTGACCCTAATCAAAAAATTCAAGAATCCTCTTTATACCTAAAGAAAATCATATTACAGTTTTATGATCTTGCTTTTGATCAAAATGAAAATGGAGTGATTCATTCTTATACACAAATACGGCCCTCCTTGATTGAGGGATTGAATAAAAACAACACTGCATTGGACAATGCCATTATACTTGGGCAAAAAACAGCTTTTGGATTGTTGTTGAGTATACTAATTACAGTAATTTTAATATATTTTTTAATATTTTTCCCTTTAATCAGAGAAATTTCAAATTTTAACCTTAAGCGTACAGCTTCTTTGATTTTCAAAGAATTTAAAGATAAACTACCCAGTTGGAATAAAAATATTAAATAAAGATGGAGAGTGGTTTTGAGAATGAACAACAAAAAACTAATGTGGATATTACTGGCAGTAATCATTGTTTTTGCAGGTTTTAATATTTTCACCTTTTTTAACAATCGACAAAATTATGAACAGGTAGAATTTTCAGCAACCTATACTTTTGAAAAAGGCATGAAAACTAAAATTGAGAATACAGTTTTATTTTCTTATGAAAAACAATCTGATATGGAAGAATCATTAGAATATTTTAATGGTGTAACGAATGAAGAAAAAATGGCTAATTATAAAGAGGTACTTTCAAAGCTTGAAGAACAATCAGATAGACCGGTTGAAGTGTTGGAATATGATGCTGTAGCTTATTTAGAAAATGGAATGTTAAGGATTGAAGAGGTCAATGTGGTAACAGGTATGGTGAAAGAGACTGAAAAGGGTTGGGTTACGGATTTCGGAGAAAACAGACTGGAATTAAAAGAAAACTCCAATTCGAAACTTATTTTTATTCTACCAGAAGATGCAATAATAATAAATGCAGAACCCGAACCTACTCAAAAAGTTGGGAATGTTTTCACTTGGAAAAATGTTGGAGAAATACATTTTCCAAATGTTGAATATCAATAATAAATAGGGGGCGTATGAGTTGACACGCCAATCAGCAACAACATGGGTTTTAATGGTAATCTTCTTTACAATTTCTTTGTCAGTTCCGGTAAAAATAAGAACAATGCCCGGGAATGCTTCTGTATACATTGATAATGTTTTATATGGCATTACAGACAGAAATGGCATTTTATCAGAAATGATGTTTTTAATAGAAGGTGATTATACTTTTAAAGCGGAAAAGCCTGGTTATAATACACTGGAAAAAGAAATCAATATTTCAGAAGCAACTTCAATTTGTTTGGAAATGATACCTTCCGGTGTTTTATCAGTTGAGGCCTTTCCTGAAAAAAGTAAGATCATAGTTAATGAACAATTTGAATCCATTGGTAGTTTTGAACAAGAACTACCAGTTGGAAAACATTATGTTCAAGTAACTCATGAAGGATATATTTCTAGAACCTTTTATCTGGATATCAAACAATATTCCAAAAGACAACTGCAGGTTACTTTAGAAAAAGAGGGTAAAACGAGAATAATCTCTGATCCAACAGGTGCTATTGTTAGTGTTGATGGTAATAAATTAGGAGAAACACCAATTGAAACACATCTTGAAGCAGGCCAACACATTATTTCTTTTCATAAAGATTGGTATTACAGTGAAACAAGAGATGTAGAAATAGAAAAAGAAGGACAAAATGAAATTTCACAAATCCTAAAACCATTTTCTAATTTGACGATTGTTGCAACTCCTGCCAATTCGATTATTACTATTACTGGTAATAGCTCCTCTACAAGTCCACTGATACTAAAAGAAATACCCCCGGGAAAATATCAATTGACATTAAGCGCCCATGGTTTTAAGTCATTAAAAAAAGATATTTCTGTTGATATTGGAGAAAATAAATTTACTGAAGAGTTGTCATTAAAAGAATACCCTTGGTCTTTTTCTTCTACACCTGCAGCAGTTTTAACCATTGATGGAAAGGAAATAGGGTTAACCCCAATAGATGAAATGATGAGCCACGGTGAACATTTAATCCATTTAAGCAGCGGAGAAGTTGAATGGATGAGCAAGATAGAAGTTCATGATAGTGGTGAAAAAAACGTTAATCTTAAAGACGAAACAACAATTCTTTTTGATATTATTCCAGCTGGTCAATCATTTATTATACATCGTGGAGTCGAATATGAAACACCGGCGATAATTAATACTTATCAAGGCATGCAAACTTTTGATATCGTTCGAGGTGGTTATCCAGCAAGGAGAAGAATTTACAAACTATTACCCGGTAAGATATATGAAGAAACAATAAATTTAGAAGGAGAATCGGAAATATTTCTTGTATCCAAACCCACTGGAGCTGCTGTTTATTGGATGGGAGCTTATATCGGTAATACACCTCTTAGAGGATTAAAGATAAGACCTGGTAATGGATTACTCAAATTACAGTGGTCAGATGGTGCTCAATATGAAGAAAAATTTACTTTTTTAGATGGTGAAACATACACACTTTATCGGGAAGTTCCTTCATATACCCAACTAACAATCAATTCACTGCCTAATCAACTAGAAGTATTTTTAGATGGTAAATCAAGTGGCGTTACACCGGTTATACTTAACCTAAAGCAAGGATCCTATCGAATAACTTGTAGAACCGACGAAGGAGATATTCAGGAAAAAATAATTACATTAAATGGTGAAAGAGAGAGGACGATAAATTTCATTTTCTAAGGAGGTCAAAATGAAAAAAGCTATTTTACTAACCATCATTACATTGCTTTTTATTTCATACGGTTATTCTGCTCCTCCGGACGTTTCAAAACAATTAGATATCTATGATGAAGTCGTTGCGATAATAGAATTAGGTATAATGGATGTTGATAATAGAGGCTATTTCTATGGAGCAAATACAGTGAATAGATATGAAATGGCTGATGCTTTGTTTAGAACACGGGAGAATATTTTGGGGAGTAAAATATTTAAAGAAATGAGCGGCGTTTCCTCAAAGATAAATTCCATGCAAGATGATATAAACTCCAACAAAGTGTCTCTTGGTCAGTTAAGAAATCGAATTGATGTTTTGGAAGTGACGCTAAGCAAAGACGAACTAGATGCTATGGAACAACGATTAATCATGCTTAAAGACGAAGTCCTAATCCAAATTCAGACACTTGAAGATAAAACGAGTTTTATTAGTGGTTATAGCGATTTTCTTACTGCAGTTGAAAGAGAATTAGAAAATCTCTACTCACAAGTTGAAGAACATGATAGCCGATTGTCTGCAAATGAAGCAAATGTAAGTCGATTAATTGAGTACTTACGCATATACGGAGATCTGGACGAATGGATGAACAAAATGGAAACTGAAGATCAAATACTTCATGATTATGATAAAAAAATTGTTGGAGATATCGATGGTTTAAACAAACGTATTGAGAACCTTGAATATCTTGGTCAGGAAATCGTTCAGTTCAGAAAAGATTTGGAAGCTGCTTCTCCAATGTTGGAAAATGCACAAAAAATTCCTGAAATCAACAGTATAACTCTTAATCATGAAAATAGAATAGCTCAATTAGAGGGGATTGGTATAGCAATTAATCAAATTTCTCAAGATAATGATTATCTAAAGATTGAAAATGATCGTCTTAAACAAAAATTAAGTTCCGTGGAGCAGCAATTATGGTATGCAATAGGAATTGGCGTGGCTGGAGCTGCTATATCTGCAGTAGCTTTGGTTTATGCTTTTATGGGAGAATAAGGTTTTAATCGGTGATAATTTGAACATTCATTTATACAATTATGACTTACCTGAAAAAATGATAGCGCAAAAGGCAGTTGAGCCAAGAGACCATTCTAAATTATTGGTGATTAACAAAAGACTGAAAACAATGGAACATAGAAGATTTTATAATATTGGAGACTATTTAATTCCTGGAGATGTTCTTGTTGTTAATGATACAAGAGTAATCCCAGCTAGGGTTATAGGTCAAAAAAGCACAGGGGCTCTCATAGAAACATTTCTTTTAAAAGAAATACAAGAGGGTACTTGGGAAACTTTATGTAAACCTGGTAAAAGAATTAAGACAGGAGCAGAAATATGCTTTCCCACTAAGGAAAATCCTTTAATTAAAGGATTTTGTATTGAGGTATTAAAAAATGGGAATCGTGTTATTTCCTTTACAACGGATCAGTTCAAAAATGTAAAAGAAGGATTGTTTTCTTTAGGAGATATTCCTTTACCACCATATATTCATGAAAAAATTGAATCGAAAGAAAGATATCAAACAATTTATTCTGACAAAAATGGGGCTGTAGCAGCACCAACTGCTGGGTTACATTTTACAAATGATTTAATTCAATCCTTTTCTAATCAAGGAATAAAAATAGTTAAGGTTACTTTGCATGTAGGTTTGGGAACATTTCGGCCTATAAGCGAAAATAATATTGAAGAACATCAAATACATAGTGAAGAATTTCATGTTTCTCCTGAATCAGTGCAAATAATTGAACAGGCAAAAAAAGAAGGTGATAGAATTATTGCCGTTGGAACAACCAGTGTCAGAGTCTTGGAAACAATCGGGAATAATCTAAAAAAATATACCAATGGTTTTTCAGGAAACACAAATATTTATATATATCCCCCTTATGATTTTAAATTAGTCGATGCTATGATTACAAATTTCCATCTTCCCAAAAGCACATTGTTATTATTGATATCTGCTTTTTCCGGAAGAGAAACTATCATGTCTGCATATCAAACAGCCATTCAAGAAGGATATAGATTTTATTCATTTGGAGACGCTTGCTTATTAATATGAACACACGTCTTATTGCAGAATCTAGTATTCTTGCCAGTCTAAGCCTCGTCATTCTTTTAATTGCATCCTTGTCTCCGGTCAATAAATTATTTATTGCTTCTGCGAGTGCACTTGTTCTCGAAGTTTCGATCAAAAGAAATCACATGAAATCATCATTATTTGTTTTTTTTCCTACAGCTATACTCAGTTTCTTTTTTTTACCTTATAAGATGTTTGCTATTCTTTATTTTTTTTTGTTTGGTGGCTATTCCATAATTAGAAATTACATTACGATTAATAATAAAGTATTAAAAAAAACATTTTTAATTATTTATTTTGACACTGTATTTTGGATTTTATTTGTGTTAGCGAATCAACTTTTTGAAAATGTTTTTGAAAAGCTAATAAATGGGCCATTTTGGCAGAATTTATTGCTTTTTTTCGTCTTACAGTTGGCAGTTTTACTTTATGATTATGCTTTGGATATAGCATCCAAATTGCTGATTAATAAATTAAAAAAATTAGGCATTTAATTTTTATTTTTGGGAGGGAATTGTTTTGAAAAAGTTTTTGACATTATTTATTGTATTTATGTTTGCCGCGTTTATGGTATTTGGTGATTCAGAAGAAACATCGGAAGGAGTAGGATTACCGAATATGGAATTAGGAACACTTTCAGATGAGGAGATCATGGAACCAACTGAAAACATTGTACCTAATTTATCCAATGAAGATTTTCCAATGGCTGTTAAAATAATTGAAAACGGAGAGGATACCGGTTATGGTGTTCAAATGCGTGATGTTGAAGCTGACTATCTAAATTATGAGCAGTATTATACGTCACAGCAGGACTTTAACCCCGTTTTTGACGGTATATTTGTGAAATTTGATTTGGCAACGATTAAAGCTGAGGGAGAGTTACTGGAAATATATGCGGTCAAAAATAATATTACCGTTAATGCATTAAAGCTTGAAGAAGAAACTAATAGTATTGTTTCAGAGGTTATTGAAACGCCGGAGTATAAAGAGCAGATCATAACAAATTATGGATCAGTTGAGAATTTCTATGAATTTGTAAAAATGGTGAAAAAGGAAGAAATGCTAAGAACAAAAGTTATTGAAACAGTAGCACCTTTAACTCAGGAAAAACTTGAAGAAGCCTATGAAGAAAGCTTATCAGATATCATTGCAGAATATGAACAGGTGAGAGCTGGACATATTTTGGTTGAAACACGGGAAGAGGCCGAAAAAATAAAGGCAGATATTGAATCCGGAGTTATTACATTTGAAGAAGCTGCAAAGGAATATTCAAAAGATACAGGAACGGCTCAAAATGGCGGAATGCTAGGTTGGGTACAAAGAGGACGTACTGTTCCTGAGTTTGAAGTAGCTGCTTTTTCAGGCAAGTTAAATGAATTGACACCCCCGGTAAAATCAGATTACGGTTTTCATATTATTTTGCCTGTTGAAAAAACTAGCGTAAGAACATTAGAGGATTTCAGCAAGATGGAAGAAGAATATGCACAGTTCAGAGAAGAAGTACAGCAAAGTCTTTTAATGGATTGGATAGCAGAATACAAGAAAGAAAATAACATTACACTCAAATTTTTTGATTATTTTGAATCTATCAAAGAATTTGGCGAACAATACACACAGGCGATCCAGTCACAAGACTTCAGCAAAATGGTAAATTACCTTATTGAATTTAAACCAGAATCAATTAATGATCGTGCTTTTTATGAAGTTGCCATCCAAAGCATTCTTCAGCTTTCTGGACAAACAGATGGCATAGCTAATGATGTGGAAATAAAAACATTGGAAGACAAACGATTAAACAACCTAAAAGAAATGTCCAAAGATTCTGACAAAGGATTTGCAGCTTTAAGCAGGTATTATTCGCTTAATCCTCAAGATACCAGAATGGCCATGAAATTCTTTGACACATTTATTTCTGAAGCCCTTTATGTAGCTCAAAATAAGGAATTCATGACAACTTATGGAGATCAGATTATTGCTCAACTAATGCAAGCCTATCCGAAATTAAAAGAGATAGCTGAAAACACTATTGCAGATAGTAGAGATCGTGTTGTTGCATATATGTATTTAATCAGAATTAATAATATAACTGGTGAAACGGAAACAAATCAGGAATATTCAGAGAAAATTCTTGAATTGGATCCAGATAATGACGAAGTATTAAAATTAATTCAGGATTAGCTAGATATAGAAAATAAAAAAAAGGAGCCTTATTTTATCGGGCTCCTTTTTTTTAAAATCAAATATTCTGAAGAGAAGAAATACGCTTTATTTATTTGGAATAATTATAGCGAATGCTTTTTTAACCACTTCTTAAAATCATAAAGAATTCTTCCAGTGGCCCCCCATACATAAATATTATTAAATTCCCAAACCGGGGTTGTAATAAAAAGTCTTCGATGTGGAAATCTCTTTTTTTGCATTTTTGTTGTTAGCAATTCTTCAATAGTAATAATATGAACTGATTCTACTTCTAGATCATGAGGAAAAAGATTTTGAATATCAATATAAGCAACAAAAGGTAAAATCAAATGATCAGAAATAAGCGTCATGACAGGCTTTAATGTATCTACTATCTTTATTACTGAACAATTTATTTCTTCCATTGTTTCTCGTTTTGCAGCTTCTATAAAGCTTTCGCCTTTTTCTACTTTCCCCCCCGGAAATGAAATTTCTCCGGGATGATGCTTTAGATGTTTATTCCTCTTAGTAAAAAGCAGATGTGTTCTACCATTTTCTTTATAGAGTGGCACAATAACTACTGATGTGATTTTATTCATTGTCTGCTTTCTTCAAGATGTTTATCGAAGACATACTCAAAATAACTTTTAAGGGACTCATCATCGATATCATCCATTTGCTGAAAATAATCAACACTTATTTTTTCTTGTTCTTCCATTTCTTTTTCCAATTCTTCAATGGACTTGAATCCTTCAGATTCCTTTACTTCATTTTTATTTGATTGCAAAGGTTTGGTTTCTTCAATCATTTTAAAAGCTTTTTCAATAGCGGCATTTACGTTAAAATCATCTGGTGTATTATCAAGATGTTCGTATTTTGGTTTTTTAGAAATTTCTTCAGTTTGAAGATTCTCAACTTGCTCCTTTTGTTCAGTGGTTTTTAAATCTTCTGAGTTCTTATCTGGTTCAATCATATCGGTGGCATCTTCATCGTCCAAAATTGAATTCAAAATAGAATCTCTTGCAGTTTCAAATTCTTCGTCTTTCATTTCAGCGGGAGGTTTTTCATAAGTTTGCTCAATATCAATATCTTGAGATGCATCGTTTAATTCATCTTCGATTACATCCTCGAAAAATCTCGAGATTTCTTTAATATCTTTGGAAGCCATTTTTTCAATATCAATCTCTTCATCAAAAGGTGTTTCCAATAAAGATGCAGTATTAATTTCCGAGCTTGAAGTGGTTGTTTCATTCTCCATCCCTGATGTATGATTTAAATTAACTGATTGGGCTTCTTGTCTCCCTCTGACAATTACGCTATCAGATGTAACACCTACTAATTTAAGAGCTACTTTACTGAAAAGGCTGTTTTTTATTTCAAAAAAAACAGCCACAGACATGATGATAACTGTCGTAACGATAATGATTATTGTTGTTCTTTGATTTGTGTTTTTATTGGCCGCAGTATCTGTCGCTAGCATTTCGGTGTTGGTTGCAGGAGTTATAACTTGTTTAACGTTATTATCATTATGATAAAGAAAGTCTTCCGGTAAGGTTTTTTCATACTCGGTAATTTTCTGCAGGAGGTCTTTTGCTATTGGATTCTCTTCAAAAAGCGTTAAATAGGTTTTTGCTGTCTTATAATCCTGATTATTAAACGCACTGACCCCAAGCATGTATTTAATGTTTTGTGCTTTGGCCTCTATGTTTTCATCTTTTACTAAAGCTTCCTGAAAGTATTCTTGTGCAGCTTTATAATTTCCAGAATTATATGCATCTTTTCCTGAAAAATAAAGAGACATTGCATTATCTTCGTCATCTGCTATAACAATTTGGCATGAAAATAATAAAAGCAGTAAAATTGTTATGATTGACTTTATTTTATAATAGCCATTTTTTTTATAAATGTTGAATCACCTTCTCTAACCAATACAAGCAAATTGCCTTCAAAGATACTGGCATCTAAAACCTTATCTGTATTGGGAATTTCAAAGAACGCTCCTTCAGGTTTTTTATATGAATAATTGATGATGTTAAATTTATTTCGTCCAACAATAATCAATCGTTCAGAATCTTTAAGAATTTTAACGCCTCCGGTATTATGGCTTGTATTCAACAAAAACTTTTTCCCATCCAAACTAAGAGCTCTTAATGAATAGTCGGAAGCTAACAGGTAAAGTGAATCATTATAAATCGTTCCTGATTGAATTTGGATATCAGAACTATATGGTTTATATATCAATTCACATTCTCTTCCATTATATAGATAGACTCCGGCATCTGTAATAATATAGGGATAAATACCGTATAATAAAATTTGGCCATAGTGTCCGTTCAGCTGAAAACTTTTAGAAGGAGTTTCAAAAGTTAAGCCATCCTGAGAAAGTAAATAATATTGATGAGAATCTGTGATAGCAAATGATAAAACAGGTGCTTCAAACATTAGATAAGTCATTTTTGTAGGGTCTCCATTTGTGTATTCAGTTAATATATTGTCTTGAATAACATATAGCCTACTTGTATCAGAAAAAAACGCAATAACTCTTTCATCGCTGATTCTTTTAAAAATGCCATTTTTAAATAGAATCATTCCCTCATCATCAAAAATGTAAACATTTTCACCAACTGTTTCCATACCATAGGGAGAAGAATCATAAGGGATTTTATGTCTTGTTAGATTATAGATGATCATATTTTGGATATTGATGAATTGATCTGGAAATAAATTGGTATTCCAGTTTATAGAATTTGGAGTAAATAAATCCATCGGTGTTGAAATTGAGGCTTTTCTGTCATCAGTCAGAGATATCTGATCTTCATTTGATTGATTAAGTGATTGAATAATTGTAATTGTTTTTTCTAGATTGGTGTCCTTTAATTCTTCACTTTTTGTTATTTCTTCTTGCTGAATATCTTTTACTGATGATAGGATTTCTTCTTCAGTCTGAGTTTGAATTGGGTCAATGCTGTTCTGGTTAAAATTAATATCCTCTTTTTTCCAATCATCAAAATTTTGATTATTAGTTTGTGTTTCTTCCTGAACATTTGAATTATTGGGAACCCTTTGACTTTCGGTTGCAGGATTAGTTGTGATCGTACTTGTAAATAAATCATTTATTGCTTCTTCTTGTGAATAAGTCTTAGTCGAGCCATCGTTATCAAATAACCATTCTCTGAAAGTATCATCCTCGTAAACTGGAACTTCAACAACCTCTATCCCTTCTTCCAAGAAAGCATTAACCAGTTGTAATGTTTGTTGTTGAATGAAAATATCAAAAAAAGAATAGGGAACAATTTTCGATAATATATTCTCTTTTTGATTTTGAGCTTCTTCCAGAGATGGATAAATGGCACTGAAAACGGATACTACTCCATCTCCTTTTCCGGAGGTATTTTCAGGATAGAACTTAGCAAATTGTGAATCCTCCAAATCAGCTTCAAAATCAGGTTGACTACCCCCAATAAAAAAGTATGAGATATCTTTTCTAATAGAGGTTTCCAGTGTTTTAATTACTTCTGCATAAGGTAAAATATCCGTATAAAAAACATTGACATTTTCCAGGTAACCCAGGTTGTTTCTTGCTAAATATCTTATGGTATCAGCATCGAGACCGTATATTTGAGAAAGTACTTGTGTATCTTTACCGTATAAAAGATTAAGAAAAGAAGGATTTACAATATTGGTACCGGTATTAGGAACGGATATTAACACGATTTTTCTGATATTTGTGATAGGATAATTTTCAATGGCATATCTGGCGATAATCCCACCAATCCCATGAGCAATAATGTCATATTCCTGTTCGCTTTCAAGTAAGCTGTTGGCAAGTTTTTCGGCTTCTAATCTTATATAACTCGTCTTTGAAATATCTGAGAAGAAATTTTTGGCTTCTCGAACGTAATTTGCACTCCGAGTTTCAGTGAGAGGATAATCGTATACCCAAATACTTCTATCTTTAAATGTTACTTCCCAAAGATTATTTCCTTGAGGGTTTACGTTGCTAATAGTATTTGGTAAAAACCCTTGAAAATTGATATCAATTCCAGGAACAAGTAAAAGATCCGGTTTAAGCGTATCTGGTTTTTCAATGATTTTCTTTAACCCTAATGTTTGTTTAACGGGATTGTTTACCCTCAATCCAACAAGCGATCCGTGAAAGCCCTTAGCTCTTAATATCGGTTGGTTATTATCGTTTTGGATAATTTCCCCGCCTGAAAAAACCTTCACTACTGGATTTTCTTTTTTCTCAATATATAATAATTCAACATTGTTATATTCATCACCAAAATAAAACTCATTTGGAATCTTATAAGTATAAGTCATTGGATCCAAAGCTAGATCGTTTCTGCCATCATTGGGACTTAATTCATATATGTCTCCATAGAAATTGCCAAGTTGTTTAAACTGATTATATGCTGCATCTCTGGGGATTTTATTAATTGTAAAGCTTTTTGGATAGGGAAAAGCATTCTCAGGGATGGTTAAAGATAAATCTTTTACATCTGCAGTAGCAGACTTTTCGTTTGTTTTTGAAACAGCAATCTCTGTTTGTTGACTGCGAAAGTAATTGAGTAACAAAAACACCAGGATGATCAATACAACTATAACGATCAAATAAATAATGGCCAATAATCTGTGGGATTTAAAATATGAAATGATCTTTTTTAGACTCAATCCTTTTAGAATATTTGGAAATGTTTTGATTTTCGCAAACATTTTTTTTAAAAAATCCAATCAATACCATCCTTTCATTTTCATTACGAAGTTACAATTTGGTTCCATGTCAACAATAAATAATCCATTACATCACAATAATCCGTACCATCAATATTTTTAATATTTTCCAATTCTAGCAAACATTCCTGCTTTTTCTCATTAACTAATTGTTTGGAATCTTCTTTTCCCAGCAAAGAGGGTATTGTTTTTTTTGCGTTCATTATATCTTTTCCGGGTGTTTTACCAATTTCTTCAAAACTGCCTTCGATGCCTTTCAAATCGTCCAATACTTGAAATGCAATGCCCATTTTTTGACCCGCGTTTTGAATTTTTTGTATATGCTGACGTGATTTTTGAGCATAAATAGCTGGCGCTGCCATAGAAAACTCAATAAGTCTGGCCGTTTTGCAGTCATACATTTTTAAAAGATCTTTTAGAGACCTAGTATGTTCATTTTCCATACTAATATCCAGATATTCACCATAAGCAAGATCTTTAGAACATTGAATAAAATACTGCGCCAATTCTAAATGGTTCAATCTGGTAATCAAATCAAATGCCAGAAAAAAAATATAATCAGCGGCTATAACAGCCGTTCCATGATCGTATCGTTTGTGATGTGACAGTTTTCCTCTTCTATAGTCGTCGTTATCAATTTCAGGTAAATCGTCATGTATCAAAGAGGCTGTATGTAATAACTCGATTGCTGAACCAATTAAATACAAGGGTTCCTGTTTTATTAACAAAGCTTGCCCGCATAGAAAACATAAAGCGGGTCTAAAACGTTTCCCGCCGGCTTCTAAGGAATATAATATCTGGTCTTTCCATTGATTGTCTTTTATGTCTTCTTCAATACAATTGTACAAAAATGACTCAAAATTCTTTTTTCGCCAACTTTTTTCCATACGATCTCCTTCTTCGGTGTATTAAGATTTTATCATAAGTGGCGAATTTCTACTAATGATTTGAATTCATAATTTCCTTTAAATAACCTATTACATAAAGTGAGCCTGTTATCAGTATTGGAACTTTTTTTTCTCTGGAAAGATCCAAAGCCTTCATGCATGAGGCTTTATGGTCAGGTAAATAAACCACATCGGTTTCTTTTTTATGTTTAAGATATTCCTTAATAATGAGAGATGTATCTGTTTCTCTTGGTGAATTTGGTTCTGTGATAATTACGGAAGTCGAAATTTCTGCTAAGGATTTTACAATACTTGTAAAATCTTTCCCGCTTAACATCCCAGTGAGTAAGATAGGTTTTTCTTTACCATAATACATCTTCCAATTTTCAATCAAAGAATCTATTCCTTCTACGTTATGGGCACCATCAACAATAATCAAAGGCTCATCCGAAAGCTTTTCAAAACGCCCAGGCCAATATGCATTCCAGAGGGCCATTTTAAGATTGTTTATGGAAAATTTAATACCTTGTTTTTCACAAAATGTTAGATAAGTCATGATAGCTGTTGATGCGTTTTTCATTTGATGTGTTCCATTTAATTTTATTTTAATACCCTTGATGTCTATTTTCTTACTGTAAAAATGAAACTTATTATTGTTTATCTGGCTTTCTACGATTTCGTAATCATAATCTTTTTTATATTGATAAAAAGGTGCATTTCGTTCCTCAGCAATACCCTTTATAACGGAAACTGCTTCAGAAATGTCCGTTCCACAAATGACAGGAGTTCGTTCTTTGATAATACCAGCTTTTTCATAAGCAATTTTTTCGATTGTATCACCCAAGGTTTTAACATGATCAAGTCCAATAGAAGTAATAGCTGTAACAATCGGATTTAGTGATGTTGTAGCATCTAATCTTCCTCCAAGGCCAACTTCTACTGCGGCAATATCACAAGTCTTTTTTTCAAAATATTTAAATGCCATTGCCGTTGTGCATTCAAAAAAACTGGGTTTCATTTCTTCTGACATGTTATCCATGGTATTAACGGCATCATAAATGTCATTGGCTAATTCTACTATTTCTTGATCACTGATTAATTGATTATTAAAAGTAATCCGCTCATTAAATCGGACCAAATGTGGAGAATAATTAGCTCCGGTTCTAAAAGACATTTCTGTAAAAATGGTAGATAACAAACGTGTGACAGAGCCTTTTCCGTTTGTTCCTGCAATTTGTAAAGCCTTAAATTTAGTTTGTGGATGACCTATCAATTCAAGAAGCTTGAATATTCTGCTTAACCCCAATTTAATGGTACCATGCGGTCTTGAATGAAAAAAATAATCCAAAGTTTCTTGATAGTCTGTAAATATTTTAGAATTCAATCGTTTCCCTCTCTTTTTTTATTTAAACCCACCAAGCTGATACACATATACAATGACTTCAGCTACCGCTTTATAAAGTTCAGGTGGAATTTCTGAATAATAATCTAGTTCCAATAACTTCTCTACTAATTTTTCATCTTTGTATATCGGAATATCATTTTCAAGTGCAACCTCAACAATCCTCCTAGCCAATTCCCCCTTTGCCTGTGCAACAATCCTTGGCACAGGTCCATCTTCGGGATCGTATTTTAATGCAGCCGCTTCATTTATTTCTTCTTCATTTATTTTTTTTCCGAATTGATCTGTTTTTTTCATGCGAAACTATAAAAACCTCCATCATTTTTGGGATTGGCATATTGCTTGATCTTAAGTTTGAGAATACCATTCTGATCTAATTTTTCTTTAATAAATAATCCTCGTAAATCATAATCTGTTTCTTTTATTCGTTTTATTAGTGTAGAAGAATGATTTGTAAATTCTTTAGCATATTGTTCTTCAGCATAAATATAGATGTCAATATTTTTATTTGAGACTACCGTATCAATAAAAACAGAACCAAATAACTGTGTATTTGTTTCAATAAATACGCGATACATTTCATTTTTTTCATAACCGCCTTTATCCGTTTTTTGATGATGAAAGTCGATGACAAAAGGCTGTTCGTGTAATGTTATTAATGCTGAATAAGGATTAGAGAGATCGTTTTTTTCTGATGAAATATTCAGAAATTTGATGAACTTTTCTGAATAAAAATCATTTTTCTGTATGGTTTCTCCGAATTTTGAGTCATTTTGTACAATGTTACCATTTTTACTAATCTTTTCGCTTTCATTAGCTGGCGTTTTTTCTGATGGAACGGGTGCTTGTTTATCATTTGAACGATCAATTGGTATTTCGTTACTTTTTCTTGGTGATTGGTTACGAATTAAAGGCTCGTTTTGATTTTCTCCTTTAATTTGATTTTTTTCTGAAGCTTCTTTTGATTGCGGTTGGGTTTGTATATCATTAGAAGTTGTCCGGGTGAATCCAATTTTTGATTTTAGGTTATTTTCGTTATTCGTTTTATTTTTTGAATCAGTTGAATTTTCACTAAAATTATTTTTAAATGAACTGCTTTCTGTTTGTTGATTGGTTTTAGCTTCTTTGTTTGACATTAGTCTTTCAGCATAAGCTCTAACAAGAACAAAAGCTTTTTTTGAAAAAACCTCAATTTTTTGCATTAAACTGCTTTCTTTATTTTGGTCAATATTATTGTCTATAATCAAATGAGGTAGTTTAATTTTCAAATACTTTTTTAAAGACATGGAATAAAGCTGCTGACTTATATTTTCCTCTTTAATGGCGCGAGTTGCTAAATTCACAATATCAAGCGTAGTATTGGAAGCCTCACGTTGTGATATTCCAAAATCCTTCAAAGAAGTAATCATATTTTTGATTTCGAGATTTAACAATGGAGACTGAGTCATTTTCTCAAAAGTATCTGATGACAGAAATTCCAAAATGTTGTTTTTTATCCCAGTGAGCGATTCTGTTGGCGAACTGTCAGAAAGATCACTAACTATTGATATCCTTTTAATTAGTTGTAAAATATCTACTGATTCTCTCGAAATATTCGCTTGCTTTATCAGGTTTTCTAGTGATTCAAGATTTAATTTTTCATTATGACTAACATTCATGATTTGATTAATGTTGTTAATGTTTTTTTCCAGAGCTAGGGGTTTACTGATAGTGTTTTCAAGAATTTCTGTCATTAATTTAACTTCTTTCTTTGAAAACAATGAATCGTTATTATTTTCTTTTTCGGTTTGATGTAGTATTTTCGTCATTTTATTTTGATTGACATCAGTCAGTTCCTTAGCATTATTTGTGAATTCAGGTTTGTTTATAGTGGTTTCAGCATTTTTCTCATTTTTTGTTGTTGATTGAGCTGAAGAAGATACCTGTTCGGAAGTGATTTTCTTCACATTTAAATTTGAAAACCCTTTAAACTGATTATTAGCCCCTTTTTTCATGCTGGTTTCTTGTTCAAAGTTGTTTACATCAATCTCTTTTTTTTCTCCATTTATATTGGTCCCCAAAAAGTACGTGCTATGTTGTTTTTGTTGTAATGGCACTGTTTTTTTGGTACTTTCCGCAGGATTATCATCCTTTAAATTTGATGTTTCCAATGAAGTGGAATTCGGTGTACTTTTTTTGTTTTGACTTTCTACATTTTGTTGTGTTTTTATTAAATCCTCTTGCAAAAAATCTTTATTGGATTTATTTGTCATCCCATCTGAAGAAGTTTCTTTTTCAAAATTAATCAGTTGTTCTTTCCTTGAGGTAGGAACGCTACTCTTTTCATGATTAACCTCTTTTTCCCGCAGAATAAAATTATCCTTATTATCATATACTTGATTTTGATTTGATCCCTTTTGTTTGGGAAAATCAAAAAGGACATATTTTTTTATGATTTCCTTTTTTATGTTATCAGGGATCTGATCCCATGCCTTCCCCATTTCCTTAGCTTTTAGGGACAGTTCTAATAGGCGCCTGTTATAAGGTAAATTGGGATCAAAAAGGTTTAAAGAATTTTGTTTAGAAGTTTTGTCTGCCTGAAGGGAATAACTTTCTTTTATGATGGATTCTATCATTTGTACGATCTCATTGGAGATCTTGGCAAATTGAAATCGTTCGTTTTGGGGCATTTGATTGATTAGATTTTCAAGTTCTTTTGTGGTTTTATAGGGTAAAGATAAGGAAAAAACATCAATGAGTTTTCCGCTTATTTTTTTCAGCATTTCCTCTGAAATATCCTGGGGTAAATTTTTACCGAAGAAAACCTGAATTTTATCACCAATTTTTATGTTTTCCACACTTCCAGGTTCAATTTTATATACCTTATCGTTTATTAAAACTTGGATTTCTTTACCGGATTTTGCAATGACTTTACCTAAAAATGCTTCAGTTTTACCTTTTCCATCAGCTTTTTTTGGAAGGGATTGTAAAGATATTGCTGCAGCTGTTCCATTTGCTATATTCATAACTTCACCTTCTCAAAGAAGTTATTTAATTATCGTCATTTAAAACACTTGCTAAAGATGATATCCAGTCTCTCCCATTCTCTGTTTAAAAATAGATATCCAACAAGCGTTTCAAAGGCGGTGGAATATCTATAATCATAATCATTACCTCGTTTTTTTGCTCCTTTTGAGTTCAATCCTTTTTTTACAACTTCTAATTCCTCCGGACTTAGAAACCCTTCCACTTTTTCTAAAAATAGTCGTTGTCCTGAAGCTCTTTTATGTTTTACCCCTTTCTTAAACGCTTTTGATGTTTTAATTCTTCCATCTCCTATTGATTGAAAAGTCGCGATCATATTAAAGAATGAATCACCAACAAAAGCTAAAACATCCGTCGGAATTTCTTTTTTGTTGGATACAATCTTTGTAAAATCAAAGAGTGCTTCCAGGCTTTTCTTATCAGAATGAATATTGTCCAATTTTTTTCTCCACTTTTTCCAAGTCTCTACAAAAATTTATTAGACTTTCTTTAGAAATACTATGATTATCATAAGCCTCTAACAAGGCCTCGTCGAATGATTTCATACCGTATTTTTTTCCAGTTTCCATTAAAGTTCCGATTTGATGCAATTTTTGTTCTCTTATAAGGTTTCTCACCCCTGAAGTTGCAATCATAATTTCAGCAACAGGGAAAAAACCTTCATTATCCTTACGTTTTACAAGCCTTTGATAAAGAACACCGATTAATGAATTTGCCAATTGTAGTGTTATTTGTCTTTGCTGATGGGCAGGAAATACATCAACAATCCTTTCAGGTGCTGTTGGTGCTGAGTTAGTATGTATTGTTCCAAACACAAGGTGACCTGTTTCAGCAGCGGTTAATGCCAGAGACATTGTTTCGAGATCTCGCATTTCTCCAACTAGTATTACATCCGGATCTTGTCTGAGGGCAAATTTAAGCCCATCCTTAAAAGAATCCGTATCTAACCCCAGTTCTCTTTGATGAATTAAGGCCTTTTTACTTTCAAAAATATATTCAATAGGATCTTCGACAGTTAAAATATGTACATTTGTTATTTCATTAATATGCTCTAGCATAGCAGCCATAGTTGTGGATTTTCCACTACCTGTTGGTCCCGCAACCAGAATTAAGCCACTTTTCTTTTCACTCCACTCTCGAAGTATTGATGGCAGTTGTAGGTCATCAAGTGTTCTAACTTTTTTAGTGATGATTCTAAATGCCGCTGCTGGATTTCGTCTTTCATAGTAAATATTAGCCCTTACTCTAATAGTATCCTTAATTCCAAAAGAAAAATCATTTTCTTTTTTTTCGGTTTTTTTAAATCCGATTTTTTCATAAAGATACTCGATACTTTTTTCAAGATCTTCTTTTGAAAAAACTGGAACATCCGTTAATCTCTGCAATTCCCCAAAGACTCGATATACGGGATGTTCTCCAACTGAAAGATGAACATCCGAAGCATTTAACTGAAAAGCATGATAAATCAATTTTGGTATATCTAAAATAGCCATGATTTCACCTCTTTTTAATTAAAATTTCTTCATCTTTTAGACCCTGAACTAATACTAAATCATTTTTCTGATCCAAAATTTCAATTTTTTTCTCCGTATGACCATCCAGAACGACAGATCCTTCATTTAAGAATTCATTAGGAATCCAAGATGCCTGGTGTTCGATGTAAGTTATATGCATTTCACAATACAATGAATCTAGTAATTCCCGATCTATCGATTCAATATCCAATGATAGTAATAAAAAATTGATATTGTCTTGCTCAATAATCTGAATTTCATTCAATAACCATTTTTCTTCAATGGGTTTTATAAGCATTTCAATGTATTCAGCTTTAGTAAGTAATACTTCCTCTTCAGGAGTAATTTTTACATAAGCATTGGAGTTAATTGGGAGCAATTCAATTAAAACGGTCCCTTTGGAAACAAAGAGTTTCTGATTTACCTGAATATTGATTATATAGCCTTCAATTGGTGGTTTGACCATTGTGTTTTCAAGTTTTTTTTCTGCCAATTTTACTGCCTGTAGTTTCTCCTCCTGAATTGCTTTACCAGAGTTAAGAAGTGAGATGGCATACTCATTTTTCGATTTTGCCAGTTCATAGTTTTCTTCATTATTTTCCATCTTTACTAAAATAGTTTCCGGTTCAACATAATCGCCTTTTTTCTTTTCGATACTTTCAATAAAATCATCTGTAGAAGCTCTAATTAGTACAGTATCTAAAAAAATCACTTTTTTGTTTATTCTCTTTTCATTATACACATCAAAAGTCTTTACTATGAAACGCTCTGGGGTCTTGTTAATCATTAAAATCGCTATTATCATTAATATCAAAATACCGAAAAAAATGATTACATTAATTTTCAATGGGCATCCCTCAGTCCTAACCTTCTCATAAATTCATCAATGTGCAAAATAGAAGCTCCTGTATTTCTCGCAATGGGTTCCAGATGAGAAAATCCCTCATCAAAAACTGCGATTTCAGGTTTATAAGCAAGTCCATCTCTTAATTCAAAACCCAATTCGTTAGAGAGTGCCTTTATCTTTAACCACTTTTCTTGGTTATCAGTCAAAACAGAGATGATTTTTCCGTCTAAACTCTCTTCTTCTATAGCTTCATCCTCTATCTGTTTCTTTTCTTCCAGTTCTTTTCTTGTCTTGGGAATATCATTCTTCATATCCTGATGATTTTTGGGACTATTAGTATCTTCTCCTTCATTGTTTTTTTTGTTTTCAGTATCTTCTGAAAGTTCAAAAAAACTTTCGTGATCAATCTCAGCTGGATTAAAATGTTTCTCTTCGTGAGTATTAATTTTATTTTTTAGGATTAACGTCTCATCTTTTGTTTCTTGCATATTATTATTAACTAATTGTTCATCACTTACTTTTGTTTTCAAATTATCCTCAATCAGCAAATCTTGTAGAAGTGAATCATTTGATTTTTCGTCAATGGCTTCATTTAAGCCATTTTCATTTTCTGTAGTGCTGGATATATTATTGTTCTCTTTCAGGATATTTTTTTGATTGTCATTTTTGTACTCTGTATTCATTATACTTTCTTCTAATTGGGTTTTTAGGTTACTGTATTGGTCGTCTGATATTTGCAGGTTTCTCTTTACAAGAAATTTTTCGTCTTCTTCAGTGAATTTAAACAGGTTAGAATAGGAAATTTTGTCAATAAATTTAAGAAAAAGTGCATCATTTCTCGAATGTGAATAATAACCAGATTTCACTTTGGTGGAATCAAGTATACACAATAAAAAATGTTTTTCTGTTTTATCAAATTGGTTGATATGTTGTAATAGAGATACTGTCTCAAATTTTTTTTCTTTTTCTTGAAAATCTTCCTTTTCTTTCGGTTCTTTTAAAACGGTGTTTTCATTTTCTTTATATATTATTTCATTGAGGAAGTTTAAAGGTTGTGATTTTGAAGGTTTCTTTTTCTTAAGAGGCATTGACTTTGAATTTTCTTTAGAAGGCATCTCATTATTTAATTTCTTATCGATTAAAATTATGTTTTTTCTTTGCTGGTTCGATTCACACTGTTCAATTTTGGTTTGTTCATCTAAAGGCTTTATTTTTTCACTTTCATTTATTCCCAGATTTAGATTAAATGCTTTTATTAAAGTCAACACTTCTTCACGTTCTAAAAACCGAAAGTTATCTTTTAAAAATGTTTCTGGATCCTCTGTTTTTATCTGTTTCTTTATTTGATTGATATCCAACCAATTTTCAGGATAAAAACTGATAAGTTCTTCATTTACATAAGGATTAAATGGATATAGTTTTTTAATTAAAGAAGCCAATGCTAAAAAATTAGGTGTGTTAAAAAAGACCTTATACCCACGTGATTCGACAATTTCTTTCTTAGTTAAAACTAATTTCCCTTTTTCCATTAAAATATAAGAAATAGCAGTTAGGATGATCTGATAAAAACTATAATTTTGTTGTTTTTTTTCACCTTTGAACATCATTTTTTTTACTTCCTTACTTTCCGAAAAAGACACTGCGCTCATATTAATTTTTTCAATCATCTGGTCTGAAATATTAATCATTCTTTCAGGAACAAATATTTTAAAAAGATTGAACATGATCGGTACATCCCTTGACCCTTTATCAAATTTTAGGAGAGGTCGCACAAAATGTTGAATTCTATTTACTAATAAATCTATATTAGGCTTATCCGTTTCAGAAATCTCTGTCAAAAAAGAAAACGTTGAATTTTCATCCAAGAGAAAATCAAGTGTTAATAAACGATTTTTAATCTTCTCTAAAAAATAATCCTTTGTCATAAATAATACTTCATCTTTTTTGTCTTTCCCCAAATTGATTAAATCTACTTTATTTTGCTGTATTAATTCATTGAGCCAATCTGACAAAATGTCCATTAAATCTTTGTCTTTTACCTTCAATCGTTTAAAAAGAAATTGTGAGTTAAATTTCCCGGTTTTCTTCGTTAGTGTTTTTTCTAATAAATTTTTGAACTTCATTTCGGGATTATTCATGCTCTTCTTCCCCTTTGTAAACGGCTATTAAATCGTTCAATGAATCAACTACTAAATCAGGAGAAAAATCATATCGTTCCATATCTTTAAATTTGCTTTCTCCTGATAACACCAAAATTGATGAAATATGTGAGTCGGCAGCCATCTTTATATCTGTATAAAGTCTATCTCCAATAAAAACCGCATCGTTTTTAGTAAAACCGTTTGTTTGTAAAACAAAATCAATGATCGATGTTGAAGGTTTCCCAATGACTAAATCCGGTTGACGACCTGTTGATTTTTCAAACATTGCAATAAAAGAACCCACATCAGGAATCATGCCTATACTTGATGGACAATTAATATCCGGATGTGTAACGATATAAGGTACATTTTGATTTAAAAAATAAGAAAAAACAGTGATCTTTTCATAATTGATACCCGTATCATACGCCATAACAGCAACATCTATTTTTTTATCCAGATTTCTTTTAAACGGCGGGATAATGTTAAGTCCTAAATTTTTAATTTCAGATGCTGTTTCAAAAGTCCCCATGTACAATATGCGTCCTTTTGGAAAATGCTCCTCTAAATAAGCTGCAGCAATTCTATTGGAAGTAATAATCTCTTCTCTATCAGCATTGATACCAAAACCTTTGAGTTTATGAAAATATTCCTCTCTGGTTTTCGATGAATTGTTGGTAAAAAAGAATCGCTTGTATCCTTTTCTTTTTAAAAGGTTTAAAAACTCAGTAGCACCCTTAATCAGATTATCATCAATATAAAGTGTTCCATCCATATCAAAAAGAAACACACTTTTCTTTTTTAATGTTGCCAAAAAGGGGTCATTTTCTTTTGAGTATATCATCGACATCTCTCCTGTTAAGAATAATAAATTTATGTTCGAACTCTGATGGATCGCTGATCCATTTTTTAACAACGCTAGTTGCTCTGCAATCATCTTCATTATATAATAATAACGCTTCCAAATGTTTTTTGTTACCAGTATTCAACCATCTTCTATACTCTTGAATAGAGCTTCTACCATCCAATCCAATGCGCCATTTGAACCCCAGCCATTTTGCTATGGATTTTAATGAATAGTGTCGTAATGGTGTGAAGATGTTTTTTATAATGATTTCATAAATATCAATCATAGGTGTTTCATAGAAACTCGTAAGGAATTTGTTTCCCAAATCCGCTTTTTTTCCTTTATTGAGTTGTTGCTTCAACTCATTTGAAAGTTCTCTTAAAACCCGATTCTCATATTCACAATAATGATACAAATTAACTTGCAATTTTTGAACGTATCTCATAATAGCTTCTATCTGACTATTTCTGGAGTTGTTATCAGCAAGCAGAAAGTATTTATAGACATCATTTTGTAGAAAACCAAATAAGTAAGGACTGTCATCCGCTTCTATATCAAAATAAACCCCATTGCTTTGATCATTTTTGATTAATATCTCAGGTGGGCTTAAAAACAAAGCAGTATCTTTTACATATGAATAAGCTTGGAGTTTGTATCTTCTAATATTTTTAATCTTATCATCTACTTCACTGGTTAATGGAACATCGATAAGGTCGCCAAGGGTATCTATTCCATAAGATTTCATCAAGGTAGACATATTCGCCCCTATTCCTCGAATACTTGAAACAGGGAGTTTTGATCGATCATCTACGTTAAAAGAATGACATTTTTCCCAAAAACCACAAAAATTACAGATTCTGGTACCTGACGCAGGTGGTGGTGATTGTCTGTTTGCAATTTCTTGAAATGTATCAAAAAACAATTGATAACCATCATCTTTTATTTTCTGGATCTTCATAGATTTTTTTCTCAGAAATATTATGTTATCTGAAACTGTAAGACCATTTAGTCTAGATAGGAAAACAAAAGTAGATGCAATAACATGGTGTCTTTTACTTGGTCTTCTTGATAAATGAGATAAAACAATTTGATACTTTTCTTTTTTTCGGATCAGAGCATGTACTGCTAATCGCATTTTTATCCCGTTTATCGTGCCTTCAATCACGGGATTTAGAATATCGGCTTCGTTATTGGCTGTTCTTTTGGTAATTTCAAGATTTTTCTTTGCATCTACCCAGGAAATATTTTTAAAATAATCTTTTACATTTCGTATCCGATCATTTTCCAAAGCATTTTCCACTACAACATTTTCTGTTTCATCTTGTAGAAAAAAATAAAACATCCTTGGACATGTAAACATGTAATATATTTCATTGTTACCAATCACTCGTTCCATCAATAACTCACACCTTTATTCTATTTACCCAGACAAAAATCAGAGAAGATTGCATTAATAATATCTTCATTATAGTCTCTTCCGGTTAAGTTGTTTAATTCTTTAATGATTTCAATTATTGTTATAGATACTGTATCTATCGTAAAACCGTTCATTAGATCGGATATAGCTCGAATGGTATCATTATAAATATGTTCTAACACATTTTTCTGTAGATTATTAAACAACTGAGTGTCGCTTTTGATATCAACTAGTTTTTTTGCTGAATGGTAAATATAATCTTCCAATATACTAATTCCTTGGGTTTTTTTGGCTGAAATTTCATGAATTGATCCATATTCACTCAATTTGGTTTTAAATTTTTTTGTTTTGTCCATTTCGTTAGGTTTCAAATCAGTTTTGTTTAAAATGATGAGAATTTCTTTTTTTTCTAAAACGGCCTCTTCTAAAAGTTTTAGAGAAACATCATCCAAATTTGAAGTATGATCAAAGATAAAGATTGAAAAAGGGGCGTTTTTAAAAAGTTGGAACGTTCTTTCTACTCCCATTGATTCAACAACATCATTAGTTTTTCTTATTCCTGCTGTATCTATAAGGTTAATCAAAATCCCTTTTACATTTAATTCTGCCTGAATATAATCTCTTGTTGTACCCGGGATATCAGTTACTATGGCTCTATCTTCCTTTAAAAGCAAATTCATTAAGGTAGATTTACCTACATTTGGGGGTCCTAGAATCACAGTATCAATACCATTTTTTAATCGGATTGAATTAGCAGCGTCATTTATTACTTGCTTTAAATCATTTTCAAGTTCTCTTAAATTCTTTAAAATTTGTTTTGTTTCTACATGCTCAAAAACATCATCGGGGTAATCAAGTTGAACTTCAATCATTGCAGCTATTTTTGTATATTGTTTCTGTAGGTTTTCAATGAAATGAGAAAGTTTACCTTCAAGGCCCTTTACCAGCAATTTTGCACCCTCTTGTGTTTTTACGTGAATTAGATCATTAATCGCCTGGGCCTGTATCAAATCAATTTTTGAATTTAAAAACGCTCGGTAGGAAAATTCTCCGGGTAGTGCATTTTTGCAAATGTTTATTGTACTCTTCAAAACCATTTCGGTGATGATCATTCCACCATGACAAAAGATTTCAATCATATCTTCACCGGTGAAAGAATTGGGAGACTGATAATAAACGATTTGCACTTCATCAATCGTCAGTTGTTCAGAATCAACCCATTTTCCATAATACATTTTCCTATGTTCGGGATAATCTTTCATTTTTAAACTCTTAAAGTGCTCATTTAAAACTTCAAGCGCTTTTTGTCCTGATATACGAATAATCGAAATGGCACCGGTCCCAACGGGTGTTGATAATGCCACAATCGTATCTGTTCTGTTCATTAACATGAATTAAATCTGCTCCATTATTTCAGGTGCACTGACTCCCAATAAAATCAAAGCGTCTTTTATAACTTTTCGAGTAGCATAAGCTAAAGACAAGCGAGCATTTGATAAGGATTCATTATCCTGATCCACAAAAACGTTAGAATTGTAATATTGATGAAATTTGGAGGCTAAGTCATGAATATAATTCGTTAATTTATGAGGAGAATTCGTTTGAATAACTTCAATTAATGCATCGGTATAGAGCATTAAATCCCTTATAAATAGAGAATCCTGTCTGGAGGTCAGCTCATTAATGTTTTTGCCCGGAACGAAAGTTAAACCTTTCTTTTCAGCATTGGCCAGTAAGCTGCAAATCCTCGCATGAGCATATTGTACATAATATACAGGGTTGTCCATCGATGTACTTCTAGCAAGATCAATATCAAAAATTAACTGCCCATCTTTATCAACCATTGCATAAAAATAACGTGTAGCATCTTTTCCGACCATTTCAATTAATTCATCAAGAGTAATAAATGTCCCCTGTCTGGTGGACATTTTTATTACATCACCTTTTTGTTTTAGTGTGACCATCTGATGCAGGATTACATTGAAGAAATCTTCATCAAAACCAAGCGCTTTCATCGCTGCCTGCATCCTAGGAATATGTCCGTGGTGATCTGCCCCCCAAATATCGTAAACTTTCTTAAATCCTCTTTCATATTTTTTATAATGATTAGCGATATCTGTGAAAAAATAAGTCGGCATTCCATCTGATCTGATTAATACTTTATCCTTTTCATCTATGATTTCAGAAACTTTCAGCCAAAGGGCTCCATCTTTTTCATAAACCAGATTTTTTTCTTTAAAGATTGTTTTAACTTTTTCTACGGTACCATCTGTAAATAAAGATCCCTCGGAAAAATACACATCGAATTGAATATTCATCGCAATTAATGTGTTTTTTATGTGTTTAAACATTTCTTCTTTAGCTATATCGAGGAAGAATAACTCGATTTGATCATTCCATTTTTCTTTAAATTTGTCTCCTTCATTGCTTTTTATTTTTTTTGCTATATCGATTATATAATCTCCCCTGTAACCGCCTTCAGGGATGTCTTCTGAAATATCAAACAGTTCGTTATATCTTATATAGACCGATTTAGCCAAAAGCTTCATCTGTCTTCCAGCATCGTTAAAATAATACTCTTTTGTAACTTCATATCCAAACCTTTTATAAATACCAGAAAGAATATCCCCAATAACAGCTTGTCTCCCATGACCAACTGTAAGTGGACCTGTGGGATTTGCGCTAACAAACTCAAGTTGGATCCTTTGTCCATTACCCAGATCGGATTTAAAATACTCATTCGCTTTTTGATCTATGATTTCTGACAATCTTTTCTGATAAAAATCATGAGATAAAAAAAGATTGATAAAACCAGGACCCGCTATTTCGATTTGTTGAATTTCACTATTTTCCTTTAACATATCAGCTATTTTTTCAGCCAATTTCCTTGGTGAAGTTTTGACGATTTTTGCATTGATCATGGCAACATTTGTGGAAAAATCACCAAATTGTTCGTTAGGAGGTATTTCAACCCGAAAATCTTTATTCAGGTTTTCATCCATTTTGTTTAAAGACTTACAGATCATTTCATAGATTGCTTCTTTAACTACTTTTGACAAGTCATTCACCCTTTCTGCCATTAACTATTCCGAATTCAACTTCTTTCACTCCAAATTTTTCCTGGGTTTCTTGTTTAAAATTGATACGGTAAATTTCAACAAAAACCCCTGGAAATATCTCATAACTTCTGTTTTTCTCCAAATGATTTAATTGAATAAAATGTTCCTTAGAAGTAAGTATTTGGGTCACACGATTCCTTTTTTCAACCAATTCGTCAATATTCCTTTTGAATGTTTCTATTCTTTCAAAACCACTAAATATCATCATCAAACAAAATGAAGATATAGTCAATGTTATTAACATATCAAGAAGAATAAAATAACCTGATTTTTTAAAATTGTTTAACGACAAATTCTTTAACTTCAAACAAAATCATCCTAACTATCATTGTTATTATACATTAAAATAAAACTACTCAAGAATCAAAATCATTTTTTGGGGTTAGAAATTTTGATTTTTCCAAATTTCCACTTAATTTTTCTAGATTTTTCTCATTGTAATATTCCGCTAACGCCTCTTGTGATTCAATTGATTGTATACCTTGATGCTTTCTAATTACATAATCGCCATTTTCTTTTTGAATCCTTGCTTTTACATTATCGGCTAAAATTAAATCCAGTACTTCTTTTATCTCTTCCTTGAGTCGTTCATCTTCAATGGGGAACATCGTTTCCACTCGTCTATCCAAATTTCTTGGCATCCAGTCGGCACTGGAAAGAAAAATTTTGGGATTGCCTCCATTTTCAAAATAGTAAATACGACTATGTTCTAAATACCTCCCAACAATACTGTAGACATTAATGTTTTCACTTAATCTTTTCACCCCTGATCTCAAAGCACAAATACCTCTTACGATAAGGTCTATTTTAACACCCGCCATAGATGCTTTGTATAAAGCCTTGATAACCTCTTTGTCAAGTAACGCATTGTTTTTGCAAATGATTCTACCATTATCATTTTCTTTTGCTTGATAGATTTCGTTTTCTATTTGTTTCAGAAATGTGTCTCGTAAGCTTCCAGGAGCAACAGAGAATTTTTTCCATTCAGGGGGTTGCGAAAAACCGGTAAGCACATTAAATAAAGCAGATGAATCGGCACCGAAACTTTCCCTTGCCGTAAACATCCCAATATCTGTATACAATTTGGCAGTTTTGTCATTATAATTTCCAGTAGACAGGTGGACATATCGTTTGATACCATCTGGTTCTTTCCTGACAACAAGTAATATCTTACAGTGGGTTTTTAAACCAACTAATCCATACACGACATGACAACCGGATTTTTCGAGTCTTTTTGCCCATTGAATATTGTTTTCTTCGTCAAATCTTGCTTTTAA
>CAYOFT010000006.1:0-39577 GCA_964403295.1 uncultured Thermotogaceae bacterium
ATCATAGCAAATTTCAAATAACGGGAGGGGTTAGTGTGCAATTAAAAGAATTACTAAATGTCGCGTTGAAGATTGAATCGGATGGTTATGAAATGTATTCAAATCTGGCTCAGGAAAATGAGGGTGAGCTTCATAAGTTGTTTAAAGATTTGGCAGCGCAAGAAAGGGAACATCAGCAACGGTTCAAAAAGATATTTGACAAATGTATGGAAGATCAGGAACAACATGCCGATTGGACAGATGATGAGAATGCAGGGTATCTCATGTCCTTTGCAGAACTTTCCATATTCCCAAAATTATCCGATAATAGAAAACCGGAAAATGTGAATGACGCCATCGATATGGCGATTGAGGTTGAAAAAGACAGTATTATCTTTTATTCTGATCTGAAAACATATTTTAAGGATAAGCAAACGATGGACCTAATTATTGCTGAAGAAAAACAACATTTAATGGATCTCTTAAAATCAAGAAAATAATACCATGCTAAAGTATAAAGAGGGCACTAATACAGGGTGTCCTTTTTTTATACCAAGAAAAAGGGGCTGTCAATATTCGTTGACAGCCCTTGCTACGGGGGATGGTCGAACACAAATTTCAAAACTCAAAATTGAGCCTCTACGTTGACCTTCAAAGGAAATATTACCATATTTTGAAACCTATGTCAAGCTATTGCATGTTATTCGTCATTAGCTCATTAATACTGCTTATTTCACCATTTTTCATGATAACCTGCTCATTCCCCGATGATCTTGACTAAAACCCGTTTTCTCCTTTTTCCGTCAAATTCACCGTAAAAGATCTGCTCCCACGGTCCAAAATCCAACCTACCTTCTGTAACTGCCACAACAACTTCTCGTCCCATGACCTGTCTTTTCATATGGGCATCCGCGTTATCTTCAAAACCGTTATGCTGATATTGACTGTGTGGTTTCTCAGGTGCAAGTCGTTCCAGCCATTTTTCATAATCTGCGTGTAAGCCGCTTTCATCATCGTTGATAAATACACTGGCAGTGATATGCATGGCATTACATAATAAAAGTCCCTCTTGAATACCGCTTTCTTGAAGACACTCTCTGACTTGTGGTGTAATGTTGAGAAATTCTCTTCTTTTCGTGGTGTTGAACCATAGTTCTTTTTTGTATGATTTCATTGTTGACCTCCTTGATATTTAATGCTATACTTTAATGGGTGATTCTTGAAACCCGCATAAAAAGCGTTAAAACAAATAAATGGCAATATAAACAAATAGTTAGGAGATGATGCAAATGAATCGAAAACGTGTATTGAAAACAAATTTAATATTATTATTGGTGTTATCTGCCATTCTTACTGCGCAAAGATTTCTAACCAGTGACACCCAAATTGCCATAAATGTCTTAATTGCAACAGGTTCAACCTGTGCGGTAGCATTAATTGTTTATTATTTTAACATGCCTTTCTTTTTGAAGGGACTCATTATGTCCATAGCGCCATTTTACGCTGCGCTTTCCCTTTCAATTATTCTGGGCGGCATTCCTCACATGTTCCTGATTTATATGGGGGCTTTTGTTTTGGCGGCCCTTTATTTTAATACAAAGCTCTTAACGGTTTCAGGTATAATCATTAATATTTCGATTATTATTACTTATATCATCAATCCGACCGGTTTATTAGGCGTAGAAGCCTCAACCAGTGATTTGATCGTGAAAATGGGAATGATTGATTCAACGGGTTTTCTTGTATTGTATCTATTGACCAAGTGGGGAAATGAGGCGTTGAACAAAGCAACTGAAAACCAGAAAAAGTCGGATAAACTTTTGGGCGAATTGCATGAACGGGTGGAACAGTTGAAGAAAACAACGGTAGAATTGAACCGTTTAATTAACAAGTCCAAAGAAATGTTTGAAGTGAGCGTTTTGACCAGTTCTGAAATTACCGAAACCACTTCTCAAATTGCGGAAGGTGCCAGTCATGAGGCTCAAATTGCCAATGAAATCCAGCACAGTATGGAGACTATCGAACCAAATATAACCAGTACAGAAGACACAACTAACGAAATTGCCTCCGTTTCTAATAAAATGATGCAGGATGTGAGTGAAAGCAAAGAGGAAGTAAAAGAACTGAATGACATCATGGGTAGTATTGGAGAAAATGACATAGAGCAGAGAGAGTCCATGAAAGGATTGCTGGATAACATTAAAATGGTAGCTGAATCCTTAAAAGGGATTTCCGAGATATCAAATCAGACAAATTTATTGGCATTAAATGCCGCAATAGAAGCAGCGAGAGCTGGAGAAGCCGGAAAAGGTTTCGCCGTTGTTGCGGATGAAATCAGAGGTCTTGCAGATAAAAGCGGAGAAATTGTGGAAGACATCAACGATCGAATAGAGAACATGGTTGATAGTGCTGATCAATTCATCGAAAAGTCTGAAGAGCTCAGTTCAACCATAGAAGATGGGGAAAGACACACACAGGTATTTAAAGAACGTTTTCAGAAGATGGAAGAAGTCTTTCAACAAATCTACGATGAACTTCAAAGGGGAAAAAGCGAGATCAGCGACGTGGCAGAGGAAATAAAAAAAACATTGGAATTGGTTGTTAGAATAGCTGCCATTTCCGAAGAAAATGCGTCTTCAACACAAGAACTCTTTGCTTCTACTGATGAATTAAAAAACCAGATTCATTCCCTGTCCTCTGAAATGGAAAAAATCGCTCAGCTGAAAGATGAGCTTAGTCATTCCATGCACGGTTAGGCTCAGGTGATTTGGCTTTGTTGATGCTTTTTTTTATACTGGCTGCATTTGTGGGAGGGCTTTTTTTAGGTTTAAAAAATCGGTTAAGGTTTTTAAACAAGTTCAAAATTATACCATTGATTACTTTGCTGTTACTCTTTTCGATGGGTACCGAGATTGGCCAATCCCAAGAGATCATGGCCAATCTCAATTCAATTGGTCTCAATGCCTTTTTAATCGCTCTTTTTGCTGTCTTGGGGAGTTTTCTTGTAACACTTTTCTGTCTTAAACTTTTTAAAACAAAAAAAGGGGAACCCAATGATTGATATTCTCATTATGATTGCCGCATTGGCAGTCGGGATTCTGTTTGGCAATCTCGCCGGTTTTGTGGTTCATTCAGATGTGATTACCGGTATTTTAATGGTCCTTGTTTTTCTCGTGGGTGTGGATATAGGCAGAGAGGAAAATATCTTAAGCAAGATCAAAGTGAATATCAAACATATCCTCGTTCAATCCGTTTTAACCATCATCGGGACTTTTTTGTTTGCATGGCTCGTCTCTTTTTTCTTGCCATACAATATGAAGGAAACCATTGGTGCATCCGCTGGGTTTGGATGGTATTCCCTTTCCGGCATCATGATCAGCCAACTGTATTCACCATTGTTGGGGACTGTATCCTTTCTATCCAATGTGTTCAGAGAACTTCTTTCCATTATCCTTTTACCCTTTCTGGCAAAAATCAACCAACGAGCAGCCATTTCCACAGCCGGAGCTACGGCAATGGATGTTCTGCTGGGACTGATTTCAAAAAGCACCTCAAGAAAAAACACCCTGATCGCCTTTGGGCAGGGTGTGATTTTGTCGCTTTTAGTTCCCTTGATTATTAGTTTTATTTTTATGTGAGAGATTTTTTGGTCCTATCAGTGAGTTCATTCTCATCAGTTTAAAAAATATTCTTAATTCTTCATTCTTTAAAACCATTCGTCACAGGCAAATTTAAATCATGAACAAAAGAACTCTTTGATAAACGGGGCCCCATGGGCTCCTGTCGTCTTTTATATTCGTTGATTCTCAATAATTGAGCCGTTTTCTTTACCGCTTCTTCGGTATAACCTTGATCAACAATTTCTTGTACCGAAAGATTTTGCTCTAGTAAGCAGGATAATATACTATCAAGGACTTCATAAGGTGGAAGTGAGTCCTGGTCCGTTTGCCCCGGTGCCAATTCAGCAGACGGTGCCTTTTCCAGAATCTCTTTGGGGATGTAATCGTATCCTTTTTGGGTGTTGATAAATGCTGCCAGTTTGTAACAGTCTGTTTTATACAGGTCGCTGATGGGGGCATATCCCCCAATGGTATCGCCATAAATCGTAGAGTATCCCGTAGCCGTCTCACTTTTGTTGCCAGTGTTCAAAACGACATAACCGTATTCGTTGGAAGTGGCCATTAGATAAACACATCTGATTCTAGCCTGAATGTTTTCATCCGTTGTGTTAAATGTTCTTTCTCCAAAAAAAGTGGACATGGCTTTGTTAACAGAATGATAAACAGGTGTTATGGGGATTTCTGCAGTTTTTATCTCAAGATTATTGGCCAGCTTTTTAGAATCATCTAAACTGCCTTGAGAACTAAATTGAGAGGGCATCAACAAACAAAAGACGTTGTCACTTCCCAGGGCTTCAACTGCTAATGTGGTAACTAATGCTGAATCCAGCCCGCCGCTTAAGCCTATTAGAACCTTTTTAAAACCATTTTTGTGGATATAATCTTTAATGGATTGGGTGATGGCTTCATAAAGGGCAGTCATTTCATCCGGTAGTCCGTAAACAGGAGCATCCTCTTTTTTTCTGTTGAGTTCAAAGGTTATGAAATCTTCTTTGAAAGATTTTGCACGCATCATGATTTTTCCGGAAGGGCTGGTTAAAAAACTACCCCCGTAATAAACCAAATGATCAGTTGTGCCCACTCGATTCACTTCCAAAAAGGGATTCCCAGTTCGCTGAGAAAGAAAAGCACCCATCTTCTCTCTTTCATCCTGTATTCCGCTGTAAAAAGGCCTTGTATTGAGATGAAGCAGTAATGTATTTGGGGTAGCATCAATATCAGTTATTTGAAATGCATTGTCTCGATTGTCCTTAAAAATTGAAATTCTTTGATCGTCAATATCTATAAACTTTTGTCGATTATCGCAAAAAACCTCCATGCCTTTTTTTGACAACAAAAAAACTTTTTCTTCCTTGTCCTCACCTTGAATGGGGCAAGGAATTAATACCTTTAAAGAGGAATGCCTCAGACGGTCAGTCAATGAAAATAAACAATTGCGGGCTTCCTGTATAAAATGTTCTCTTTTAAAAAGTGAGTTATATGCCATGCCAGTTAAGCTCTGAGCAGGGAAGACAAGTAAGTTACTCTTGGCTTCTATGGCTTCAGTGATTCCTTCTGAAGCTTTTTCTAAATTCCTCTTAAAATCACCCGGGAAGGGATTTATTTGATGAACGTTGATTTTGAATGGATGTTTCACAAGTATTTGCCTCCTTGAAGTGCATTCCTTTCAGATAAAATTCCTTTTGGATTCGTGTTTCTTGATTATATCATGGAAAGTTAACAATGGCTTTTGTGATAATTTCATCATGTCTTTGAAAGGGATTATTGATCTTGTGAAATTAAGCCAAAACTTATGGTTTTTTTACAGAGTTTTGTTATAATCCAATAGAATCTAAAATTTGATAAAGGAATGATCTTATTGCTCAATTATTTTTGGATATTTCTCGCCGGTGCTGTTTCCGGTTTTGTAAATGTTCTGGCAGGTGGCGGTTCTATGTTAACGCTGCCGGCTCTTTCTTTACTAGGTATGGATTTATCGGTGGCCAATGGGACCAACAGAATTGGTGTTTTGTTTACAAACACCATGGGAACGTTGAAATTTCATAATAGTGGTAAGTTACAATTGAAACGTGCAATTTTCCTAATGATACCCACAACAATTGGAGCTATTCTGGGTGCTTTTATCGCCGTCGATATAGATGAAACTTTGCTTAAGAATATCGTTGGTTATATCTTTCTTGGTTTAAGCGTATTGATTATCTTCAAACCAAATCTATGGACAAAAGAACGAAAAGTTAAAAGAAGGACCTGGTTGTCTGCACTGGTTTTTTTTGTAATTGGAATCTACGGTGGTTTTTTGCAGGCAGGAGTGGGTTTTTTCCTGATGAGTGCTTTGGTGCTTCTTGAAGGTTTCGATCTGGTGAAAACAAATGCTGCAAAGGTCTTTATCATTCTTTGTTATACTGTTTTTTCACTGATAATCTTTGCACTCAATGGGAAAGTTGATTACCTGGCAGGTATTATTCTGGGTTTAGGAGGCGCTCTTGGCGCTTATATAGGGGCACATGCAGCTATCAAAAAGGGAGCAGGATTTATTCGCTATATTGTTTTTGTTGCAGTAATTGCCAGTGCGATTAAATATATAGTTACATAGGAAAAAAGGGGGATGTAAATGAAACAATTATTAACCGGGAATGAAGCAGTGGCGAGAGGCGCTTATGAAGCCGGAGTAACTATCGGCTCTGCTTATCCGGGAACACCAAGTACAGAGATCTTCGAAGCTTTGGCACAATACGATGAAATCTATTCAGAATGGGCTCCCAATGAAAAGGTAGCAGCAGAAGTGGTAGTTGGGGCTTCAATAGCCGGGGCTAGAGCCATATCAGCAATGAAGCACGTGGGGATGAATGTGGCATCCGATCCCATTTATACCCATGCCTATCTGGGAGTGAACGGAGGTTGTGTCTATGTAACCGCAGATGATCCCGGACTTCACTCCTCACAGAACGAACAGGATAACAGATACGTTGCCCTCCATGCCAAGATTCCCATGTTAGAGCCTTCTGACAGTCAAGAGTGCAAAGACATGATTGGCATAGCATATGAAATCAGCGAAAAGTACGATGTTCCCATCATCTTCAGAATGACAACCAGAGTTTGTCATTCCAAGAGTGTGGTGGCTTTAGGCGAAAGAAATGAAATTGGAATAAAGCAATATGAGAGGAATATTCCCAAGTTTGTGGCAACACCGGCAGCTTGCAGAAGGCATCATGTGGAATTGGAAGAAAAGCTTCAAAAGTTGGAGGAATTTTCCAATGAGACTGATTTGAATTTTACCTTGATCAACAAAGATGCCAAAATGGGTGTGATCACTTCCGGGATCTCTTTTCAATATGCCAAAGAGGTATTTGGTGAGCAAGCTTCTTATTTGAAATTAGGCTTTACTTACCCAATCCCAAAACAAAAGATCAAAGATTTTGCAGCCAATTTCGACACCTTGTATGTGGTGGAAGAAAACGATCCTTATTTGGAGACTCAGATCAAGGCATTGGGCATTTCAGTTCTGGGGAAGGAAAAGATACCCATAACCGGAGAGTTGAATCCGGAAATCATCGCCACATTGTTATCAAAGAAACCCGATTATGTTCAGCAGGATAAAGACCTGGTAAAGGGCAGACCGCCTACATTATGTTCAGGATGCCCTCACAGGGGCTTGTTTTTTGAATTGAGTAAACGAAAAGATGCTGTAATCACCGGAGATATCGGATGTTACACATTGGGTTCTGCTGATCCCTTGAATGCAATGGATAGCGTTATCTGTATGGGAGCTGGGGTCAGTGCAGCTCATGGGTTTGCAAAAGTATTTGAGCAAACTAATGACAATAGAAAAGTATTTGGGGTGGTTGGTGATTCAACCTTTTTCCATTCAGGTATTACCAGTCTGATTGATATTGTTTATAATCAAAGCGATTGTACCATTATCATCTTGGATAACCGTGTGACCGGAATGACGGGCCATCAAGAAAATCCCGGAACTGGATATACGTTAAAAGGTAAAAAGGCACCCATTATCGAAATTGAGCCTCTGGTCCGGTCAATAGGTATTGAAGATGTCCATCAGGTGAATCCCAACAACCTGAAAGAGGTACGAGAGGCCTTGAATACTGCGTCAGTCTTTGATGGTCCATCGGTAATTATTACGAAATGGCCCTGTGCACTGAAAAAGTTGCATGAAGAGGAGAAAAAAGAGTACCCCGTTGCCCAATGGGTTTACCGAGTAGACCCCGAAAAGTGCAGGAAATGCCGTATGTGTTTAAAGGTGGGGTGTCCGTCTATTTCCTTTGATCCTCAGACCGGCTCATTTATTGATCCCAACACTTGTGTGGGTTGTTCAGTATGTGCACAAGTATGTCCATTCGATGCCATCGAAAGGTTGGGTGATGCCTGATGACTACGTGTAAAAACATATTGTTGGTAGGCGTTGGCGGCCAGGGTACCATCTTAACATCCAAGATCCTATCAACGGGTTTGTTGAATGCAGGGTATGATGTTAAAATGTCAGAAATTCATGGTATGGCACAAAGAGGCGGTTCTGTCTCCACACAGGTTCGATATGGAGAACGTGTGAACTCACCCATTATTGGGAGAGGAGAAGCAGACATCCTTATCGCGTTTGAGAAAATGGAAGCCATGAGATGGTTGGAATTTTTGTCCAAATCCGGGAAGTTGATTGTAAATGATCATGAGACAAAATCAGCACCCATTCTAGCGGGAAAAGAGTCTTATCCTGAAGGTATTTTAGAGGCACTTTCACAAAAAACAACAACCCTTGTCATACCGGCCACTAACATGGCAATGGAGTTGGGAAATATTCGTGTGATGAACATCATCATGCTGGGGGTTTTGATCCAACAATCGGGATTGGAATCCATCGACTGGAAAAAAGAGCTGAATAATTTGATTAAACCCGCATTTGTCGATATCAACTTAAAGGCCTTTGAGTTAGGATATCAGTATAAAGTTTAAGGGTTATTGAAAATAAAGTTGTAGAACAGATTAACATGTAAAGCTTAAAAAGCTGGGAGGAATGAAATGTCTGTTGAAAAGTATTTGAAACATATGAGAATTGACAGGTTGCCACATGTTTGGTGCCCGGGATGTGGCAATGGAACCATACTCAAGGCAACCGTTGGAGCTATCGAAGAATTGGAGCTGGATCCATCGAAAATAGCCGTGGTATCCGGTATTGGCTGTTCTTCAAGGGCTACCGGATATTTGAATTATAATACCATGCACACCCTTCATGGAAGGGCCATTGCATTTGCGACCGGGATTAAACTCTCCCGACCCGAGATGACCGTGCTGGTTATGACCGGTGACGGCGATGCCGGAGCAATCGGAGGAAATCACTTTATCCATGCTGCAAGGCGGAATATGGATATTAGTGTTATCTGTTTTAACAATAACATTTATGGCATGACCGGAGGACAGTATTCACCAACTACACCCGAAGATTCTTACGCAACTACGTCACCATACGGCAATATTGAGGAACCTTTTGATCTATCAAGACTGGCGATAACATCAGGAGCTACATATGTTGCAAGGACCACTACATACCATTTTGTCGCCTTGCAGAACTATATTAAAAAGGCTATTACCAATAAGGGCTTTTCTTTGGTTGAAACGATTACGCAATGTCCAACATATTATGGCCGTTATAACAAAATTGGATCTGCCCCTCAGATGATTACTTATTTTAAAGAAAATGGGATGACCCTTGCCAAAGCGCTTTCCACAATGAAAGAAATGGATCCGGAGGTTAATTATGATGGATTCAACGTTAACGCCCTATTGGAGAAGGCGGTTGAAAAACTTCCCGATAATTTAATCATTGGAGAGTTTGTCAATAAAAGCAAACGAGGATATGTTGAAAAATATGAAGAGATTCTGGAAAAGGCAAAAGAAAAACTAGCCTCTTCCAAGGCATAATTTGGATGGTGAGATAAATGATACCTATAGAAAGAAATCCGTTTACGATACGAATTGGTGGTCTTGGTGGCCAAGGGAATATCAAAATGGGATTGATATTGGCAAATGCATTAACCAACGAAAAAAAATGGGTGATCCAAACTCAGCATTACGGTGCGCAGGTTCGTGGTGGTGTGGCGTACAGTGATGTTTTATTTTGTGACGATCCCATTGATTTTCCCATCGCTTATAACTTCAATGTGCTTTATATGATGGATCAAAAACCGCTCAATTCGTTTTTCCATCTTTTAAAACCAAACGGTGTATTGATTTGCGACAGTACTTATGCCAAACAGATACATGTGAACATACGACGGATCACTAAGAAAATACTGGTCTATCCTGTTACTGAAATTTGTATTGAAAAATTCGGTATGGCTGTACTGGCAAATGTTATGGGACTTGGTATACTTCAAAAGGCAACAGGCATTGTCAATCTTGATGCCCTGAAAAAAACGATCAGTGAAGAAGTTCCTGAGAAGTTCATTGACATCAATCTGGAAGCGTTGGAATATGGATACAAACTGTGTGATAAATGCTATACCCTTAAAGAGGAGAAAAAATACACTCCGATTAACTTTGAATAAGGCTGTTTGAGTGACACACTGAAATGGAAAAGGGGTGAGGTAATGACGAAGGAAACCCGCATATTGATATGTGATGATTCTGCTTTTATGAGAATGGTTATCAAAGATATTATTGATTCACAAACAGGTTTGGTTGTTGTGGGACAGGCCAGGGATGGCATGGAAGCTGTTGAAAAGGCTACACAATTGAAACCGGATGTGATTACCATGGATGTGGAAATGCCAAAACTCAACGGTCTGGAAGCCATGAAAATCATTACAAAAAAAATGGCCACCAGGGTGATCATGGTTAGCAGTTTAACTGAAGAAGGTGCCGAAATAACAATAGAAGCGTTAGAAAATGGCGCTGTTGATTTTTTAGCAAAACCGTCAGGCTCTATTTCAACAAATTTCAGAAAAATGGGTGGCGAACTGGTTTCCAAAATTAACAGTTCTATGCTTGTTGATGCCTCAAAAGTGTCACTTTTGAGAAAGTCCAGAACCATCCGTAAACCATTAAGAAGAACTTTTACATCTACAGGGAAAATTGTATTGATTGCCTCATCGACGGGCGGTCCAAAAGCCTTGGATAATGTAATCCCCCAATTACCGGGGAATCTTCCGGCACCTGTCATTGTTGTTCAGCATATGCCGGCAGGCTTTACCAAATCATTGGCAATGCGATTAAACAAGATTTCGGATATTGAAGTTCGCGAAGCAGAAGAGGGGGATATTCTAAAAAATTCTGTTGTGTATATCGCTCCGGGTAATTTCCATTTGGGATTAAAGAATGAAGGGTCAATCGTCAAGGTTTTTTTAGACAAAAGTTCAAAGATTAATGGCGTAAGACCAGCTGCTGATTTTACTTTTGACAGGGGAGCGGAAATCTACAAAAAGAATGTAATTGGTGTAGTCCTAACGGGTATGGGTAGAGATGGAACAAAGGGCTGCTTTAAAATAAAGCATTACAATGGAAAAGTGATCGCAGAGGCGGAATCCACATGTGTCGTTTATGGTATGCCAAAATCCGTTGTTAAAGAAGGTTACTCTGATTTTGAGCTGCCTTCTAACAAAATAGCGGAAAAAATCGTTGAACTGGTTTAGGAGTGATCATGATGCCTAAAGCCATGTATCCCGGAACATTTGATCCGATTACTTACGGTCATATTGATGTGGCAAGACGTGCAGCAAAAGCATTTGGAAGTATAGTGATTGTGGTCATGCAAAACAGGGTAAAAAAGGGAGTCTTGTTTGATATCCGAGAAAGATGTTCCATGATTGAGGATGTTTTCAGGCAAGATGACAATATTAGTGTTGATTACCATAGCGGGTTGATGGTGGAATACGCCAAGGATAAAAAAATAGAAGTGGTGGTTCGTGGTCTGCGAGCTGTATCCGATTTTGAATATGAAATGCAAATGGCAGCTGCAAACAAAAAATTGTTCCCTGAACTGGATACCTTTTTTTTGATGACAGAAACAAAATACTCTTTCATTTCTTCCTCATTAGTGAAAGAAATCGCATTTCATGGCAGTTCTGTTGATCCTTGGGTACCGGAGGTTGTGAAAGAAATGTTGAAAAAAAAGTTAACTTCAAAGAAGTAGACTTCAATTAAATAAATTCAAAGATTAGATAAATGAAGGGGATGGTTCAATGACAGAAAAACAGAAAAATTCCATTTGGGGTGATTGCACCTCTGAAGAATGGAACGATTGGAAATGGCAGTTAAAAAACAGAATCATGGATGTTGATACATTAAACAAGGTAATCAAATTGGATGAAGAAGATAAAAGGGCAATTGAGCATAGTCTGGAATTTCTGAGGATGGCCATTACACCTTATTATGCATCATTGATTAATCCGGACGACCCTCATGATCCTATCCGTTTACAGGCTGTTCCATCCGTTCACGAATTAGTAGTAGCACCTGAGGATATGCTTGATCCGTTACACGAGGATGTGGATTCACCTACTCCAGGTTTGACTCACAGATATCCGGATAGAGTTCTGTTATTGGTAACGGACAGATGTTCAATGTATTGCCGTCATTGTACGAGAAGAAGAAAAGCCGGTGAAACCGATAAGGCAATGCCCCTGGAATATGTGGACAAAGCCGTTGAATATTTAAAAGACCATACTGAAGTGAGAGATGTGCTGATTTCCGGTGGGGATCCTTTGACACTTCCGACTGCTCATTTAGAGAAGATTATTCAAAAGATTGCTGCAGTTCCTTCGGTGGAAATCATCAGAATTGGATCAAGAACACCGGTGGTTTTACCTCAAAGAGTAGATGAAGAACTGATCACCATGCTAAAAAAGTATAAGAACATTTGGTTAAATACACACTTCAACCATCCGGTAGAAATTACGGAAGAAAGTATTCATGCTTTAAATAAGCTGGCCGAAGCCGGTATACCGCTAGGCAACCAATCAGTGTTACTCAAGGGTATTAACGACCATCCCGAGATTATGAAATCTCTAGTTCAAAAACTTGTAAAATACAGAGTAAGACCTTATTACATGTATCAATGTGATCTTTCCCAAGGGTTATCTCATTTTCGAACAACGGTTGCCAAAGGACTGGAAATTATGGAATATTTAAGGGGGCATACTTCAGGTTTTGCTGTTCCAACATACGTAATAGATGCCCCTCACGGTGGCGGGAAAATACCAGTAATGCCGCAATATCTGATTTCTTACGGTGAAAATAAGGTCATTCTCAGGAATTATGAAGGTGGTTTATTTGTCTATGAAGAACCAAAGGAATATCACGCTTCTGCGGATCCTGATGGCTGGCTTGAAGAAAATCGCAAAAGTAAAGAAGGGTTGGCTAGTATGCTTTCAGGAAGGAACAAAAAGTTGGTTCCTGGTGAAGCTGTAAGATTGCGAAGGGCAGGAGAATGGAAAAGGACACATTCTCAATAAATTCTTTTTTTGATTTTCTTTCTGCCACACCAAAAGTTATTTCCATTATTGGAATGGAAAAAAACGTTGGAAAGACAACACTCTTAAACTATTTTTTAAAAGAGATGGCTGAAAGAAGTCTTGCTGTTCTTGTTTTAAGTATTGGCAGAGACGGTGAAACAGTAGATGCCGTAGAAAATACAAGAAAACCCGCAATTATGATAGATAAAGGTGGTTGTTTTATAACCATAAAGGAATTGATAAAAACCCCATCTACGGTTGAAATCTTAGAATCATTTGATGAGAAGATTTCCGGATCAAAGATGTTGTTAGCACGTGCTCTACAGAATACAGAAATACAGTTGATCAACCCAGGAAATCAGCAAAATGTTTCCCGTATGATTCAGAGCAGTGTCAACAGATGTGGAAATTGTTCTGTTTTTATTGATGGTGCTTTAGATAGAATGTCTCACGGATCTTCCGCTTTGATTGATGGTGTATTCGTTTGTACGGGAGTTCAAGTTGATGGGTTATTTTCTCAGGTTATCGAAAAAACAAAGTTGTTAATCACAAATCTTGAAAATAGAGTATGCAATCAAGAAATACAAAGACTGATAACAGACAGTGTGTCGGATTATGGGACAATCATTATTAGAAATGGTCAACTTATCCATTGTATAGCTGGTACATTGCTTGATTCAACAGAACTTGATGAAAAGATCAAGAATAATGATATAATCTATACGACCGGTGTCTTAACCGATAAGATTATTAAACGATTGTTAGACAGAGAAGTGAGGGTTACAATCGTATTGATTGACGGGACTAAATGTCATATAAGCCAAAGATACAATGCCATTATAGAGAGAAAAGGAATAGCTATAAGTGTATTGAATACGATACCGGTTTACGGCCTGTCCGTTAACAGTGTAGGAATAAGGCAGTCCATGAACCCGTCAAAAGTATTAACAGCATTCCAGAAAGCCTTTAAAGATAAATGGGTCTTTGATACCACGTATTGGCAGTAAATAGTTTTAAACAGGGCAATCTAAGAATTGCCCCTATCTGATAGCTACTTTCTAAACATCCACAAAGGGGTGATACGATGGATTACAAATTAGTGACTAGAGGATTTTCAGCGACAGATGCTGTAAAAGATTATGTGGAAAAGAAAGTGTCGAAACTTGAGAAGGTTATGCCGGAAGGTGACCATGTTCACACTGAAGTAAAGATTGAAAGAGAAAACAAGGATTTTAGAGCAGAACTTACAGTTCACATAAGAGGGGCTGTAGTGAGAACGGATGAAATGACGAATGACATGTACGCTTCTTTAGACCTTGCCGTTGATGCCATGGATAAGAAACTTGAAAAGTACAAGAACAAAAGAATTGCAAGGCACCGAGCAAATGTAAAAGTCTTATCCGAGGAATTGTTGAATCAAAAGGATGAGTTTGAGGACGATTATGAAGATATTGTAAAAACAAAGCGTTTTTTCCTCAGACCCATGAACCTGGAAGAGGCAAAGCTACAACTGGAGATGTTAGGACACAATTTCTTTGTCTTTAAAAACGCAGATACAGATGAAATCAACCTGATATACCGAAGACAAAATAAGACAATGGGTTTAATCGAATTTGAAGTTTAACTTAAATAAATGGGAAAAGGGGCCCGTTTGAAGGGTCTCTTTTTTTTAGTTTCACTTTTTTAAATTTTTACGATATAATAAAGAAATGAAGTAAAATGATTTTACAGTTAAATTAATCGTCTTCTTAAATAGTTATAAGGAGAAATTACAGTTAATTGAGAGGTGAAAAGATATAGTCATTTCCAACCCGTTGATAAAAAGGATTCTTGTTGGAACGTTTCAAGATGAAATTATGATTGCCGTTCTTGAGGGGAATCAGCTTGTTGAATTACATCTTGAGGAGATGGATAACGAAAGTATTACAGGTAATATTTTTCTGGGTAAAGTGGAAAATTACGTCAGCAGTTTAGATGCATCTTTTATCGATATTGGCAAGAATAAAAACGCTTTTCTTAGAAATAAGGATTTTTTAAGAAATTCTCTCGGGAGTAAAGAGGCAAGAAAAAAAAGCGAGGTTCCCGTTAAAGGAAACAAGATTATTGTCCAAGCCAAAAAAGATCCAATGGGGACTAAGGGACCACAAGTAACTACCAACATAGGAATTGCGGGAAGATACCTTGTTTTTATGCCGTTTTCTAGAAGTGTTGGCGTCTCAAAAAAAATAGAGGACAGTCTTGAAAGAAAACGACTACACAACCGAATGTCTAAGGTAGTGAAAGATTCTGGGATTATTATCAGAACCGTTGCCCAAAATGTTGATTACGAGGTCCTGGAAGAGGAATATTTCCTCCTGAAAAAGAGATGGGAGGAAATTCACAAACAATTCCAGCGTTTTAAAAAACCACGACTGCTTCATGATGAGGCTGAAATTCTGGAATACTTGATGAGAGAAAAATACGATTCCACTGTAGATGAAGTGGTGACTAACTCGAAAGACATGTTTTCCAAACTCGAAAAAATTCTCAAATCTTTTGATAAAAAGCCAATCAAAGGGAAATTGAGATTATGTAAAGAGGATGTATTTGATACCTATCATGTGAGTGAACAACTGGAAGCATTATATTCAAGAAAAATAGAGATGGAATGTGGAGGTTGGCTGGTTGTTGATAGAACGGAAGCTTTTACAATTATTGATATTAACTCAGGCAGTAATGTTTCCAGCAACAACACACGAGATATGGCTTTGGAGACTAATGTACAAGCAGCAACAGAAGTAGCTCGACAACTCAGACTAAGAAATTTAAGCGGAATTATTATCGTAGACTTTATCGATATGGAGCAGGAAAACGATCGGATGACCATTTTAAAGGTCTTAAATGAAGAACTGAAAAAAGATAAAGCTAAGACAGCGGTCATGGGTTTTACAAAACTGGGATTAGTTGAGATTACACGTAAGAGAACATCGCCGCCTGTGGAGGAACTCCTTTTTGAAAAATGTCCTATTTGTCATGGAGAGGGTCTTGTTTTTTCTCCGAAGAGAATATTGAAAATGATCAGTGTTGAGTTGGAACAGGCAAAGCTCATGAAAGATGTAAAGGGCATTCAATTAAACCTCCATTGGAGTTTATCAGGTTATTTAAACAAAGAATGGCGGGAAGATATGATGAAAAAAACCGGATTTGATTCCATCGATATTGATTTTTCCCGAAAAGATCCTAACGGGTATGATATAAAATATAAAAAGTAATTGTGAGAGGTGAGTATTATGCGGAAGATACAGTTCATATTTGGCGTTCATAATCATCAACCTGAAGGGAATTTTGAATTTGTCTTGGAAAAGTCATTAAATAATGGATATAGACCATTTTTAGAACTTCTAAATGATTATCCGCAAATAAAAACAACCCTTCATTTCTCCGGATCGCTTCTTCAATATATAGAAAAAAATGACCCTGAATTAATTGATTTGATTCGAAAAATGATTGACAGGCATCAGATTGAACTGTTTACCGGCGGGTATTACGAACCTATTCTGTCGGTAATACCTGATGAAGATCGTGTTAAACAGATTCAGAAGATGAATGCAAAATTAAAGGAACTGTTTAATTATCAGGCGAAAGGTTTTTGGCTCTCTGAGAGGGTGTGGGAACCTTCTATTGTTTCTACACTGGCAAAACTGGGGGTTGAATATATAGCACTGGACGACGATCATTTTAAAAATGCGGGTAATTACGAAGATGAATTGAATGGTTATTTTTTAACGGAGGATCAGGGGTATCCCATGAAGATCTTCCCTATTAATAAAAAACTCAGATATCTTGTTCCCTTTCATGATGTAGATGAAACCATTAATTTTTTACATGAAAGGGCATCCGAAAGTGCTCAGAGTATGTATCTTATGATGGATGATGGTGAAAAATTTGGGATATGGCCCGGAACACATGAGCTGGTTTTTCAAAAAGGTTGGTTGGAGACTTTCTTTAAACGATTGATTGAAGAATCGGAATGGCTTACCTTGACTACCTTTAGAGATTATGCAAACGAAGTTCCCCCAAGGGGAAGAACTTATATTCCGGATTCCTCATACCCGGAAATGATGAGCTGGGCGCTTCCAAGCCGTGCAAGAACGCATTACGAGAGATTGGAAAGTGAACTAAAGGAGAAAGGTGATTTCGAACGATTTTCCATGTTTTTGAAAACTGGTTTTTGGAGAACCTTCCTTTCAAAATATACTGAATCAAACTTGATGCATAAAAAGATGCTGCATCTCAGATCAAAAGTAACAAAAGAAATGCCTGAAGAAATCAGCGAAAGAATCCTAAAAAGTCAAGCCAATGATGCTTATTGGCATGGTTTGTTTGGTGGTTTGTATCTTCCAAATCTGAGGGCGGAAGTTTATCAAAATCTTATTGGTGCAAATAAGGCAATTGATGCAATCAATCATCCCGGTAAGGACGATTTTGTTGAGATTGAAGTTAAAGATTATGATGTGGATGGTTTTGAAGAGATACTCATCAACAACAGACGCTTAAGCATTGGCCTTTCTCCTGCAAACGGTGGAAGGATTTTTGAATTGTCTTTAAAAGATAAAGAAATCAATTTGATGAATAATCTGACCAGAAGATATGAACCTTATCATGAAAAGATGTCCAGTGCAAGAACAAAAGAAGAAGGTGGTTACGGAACACATTTGGCAAAGGAAAAGGGTTTGGAAAAACACTTAAACTACGACTGGTATGAACGGTTTTCCTTTTTGGACCATTTCCTTGGAGAATGGAGTAATCTTGAAAAATATGCCAGATGTCGTTATCCCGAACAGGGTGATTTTACGAATCAAGAGTATAGTTATGAAATTTTAGACGAGGCAACAGGTTCGGTCAAGCTCACAAGAGAAGGGCACATTTGGCATGGTTCTCTTTGGGTTCCCATAAAGTTGGAGAAATATATCAGACTTGATGAAGATGGTCTTTTGCTTAAAAATGTGATCACCAATTTGTCCACTCATAATATCCCGATTTTTTATGGTTGTGAATATAACATTAATATGATTTCGGACAAGTCTAAGGACAGGTATTTATATGCCGGGGAATACCCCAAAATCGATATCGCTCAAACCGGTAAAGTAAAGGCAACTTATTTTGGTTTGAGAAGTGAGTTTGAAGGTTTCGACATCAATCTGCAACCGGATAGAGAAGTGGAGTTTTGGTATTTTCCGGTTTATACGGTTTCCTATTCTGAAAGGGGTTATGAAAAGCTTTATCAGACAACAAGCGTAACACCAGTTTATAAATTTAAGTCTGAACCCATGTCAAGCTTTGAAACTGAAATGAAAGTAAAAATAGAAGAATTTTAAAATATTTATGTGCGTCTGAGAGAATTGGACGAAAGGAGATGTAACAGTGGCATTTAAGCAATGGAAACTTGAAATAGCTGGCAGAGACTTAGTTGTAGAGCATGGAAAAATGGCTAGGCAATCGGCAGGTTCTGCGGTTGTAAGATTGGGAGATACAGTTGTTTTGATAACTGCGAATTGTAAAAAATCAGCTTCGGGGATGGATTTTTTTCCGTTAACCGTTGAATTTCAGGAAAAATTCTACTCATCTGGAAAGATACCTGGTGGGTTTTTAAAACGGGAAGGAAGACCCGGAGACACATCAATTTTGGCCGCAAGACAGATTGACAGGCCCATAAGACCCTTGTTCCCCGATGGTTTTTATAATGAGGTTCAATTGATTGCTACGGTTTTATCCATTGACGATGATAATCCAGCGGATATCCTTGGTATACTTGGCGCGTCACTTGCGCTGAACCTGTCAAATATACCCTTCGAAGGCGTTGTTGCAGGTGTAAAGGTTGGTTATATAGACGGTAAACCGGTTGTTTTTCCAACTGAAGAAGAATTAAAAAGAAGCGAGATTGAAATAACTGTGGCCGGCTCTAAGGAAGCTATTGTTATGGTTGAAGGTGAAGCAAAAGAAGTTGAAGAAGAACTGATGCTCGAAGCGCTGGATGTTGCACATGAAGCTATCAAACAAATGTGTGATTTCCAGGAGCAAATTTTTGAAGAGATGGGTCCTTATGAGAAGATGGACTTCGAAGTTTTGGCTTTGACTGATGAGGAAAAAAACAAATTGGAATCATTTGTAGATAAAGAAGAGTTAAAGAAAAGAATGCTAACGGAGGGCAAGAAAAACACTGAAAAGGCACTTGGCGAATATAAAGAACAGGTTCTTGAACAATTCATAAAAGGTGTTGAAGAAGAAGAACAATCTCTCAAGATCAGATTGGCCGGTGAGCATTATGAAGAGATTCTCAAGGGAGTTATGAGAAGATCAATCATTGAGGATAAAAAACGTTCAGATGGCAGGGATTCCAGGACCATCAGACCCATTACATGTGAGACAGGGATTTTGCCAAGAGTACATGGTTCCGCATTGTTCACCAGAGGAGAGACTCAAAGCTTGGGAATTCTTACTCTGGGAAGCGGCAGAGATGTACAGTATATCGATTCAATCTACGAAGAGTCTGAAAAAAATTTCATGTTACATTACAATTTCCCGCCATTTTCAGTTGGTGAGGTGAAAAGGATGATGAGTACTTCCCGTCGAGAGATTGGTCACGGACATCTTGCAGAAAGATCAGTTAAGTCCATCATGCCTGCTGTAGAGGATTTCCCGTATACTGTTCGAGTCGTATCTGAAATTCTGGAATCCAATGGGTCATCTTCAATGGCAACGATCTGTTCAGCCTCATTATCATTAATGGATGCAGGTGTTCCTGTAAAAAAACACGTTGCCGGTATTGCCATGGGTATGATCAAGGAACCCGATGAAACCGTGATTCTTTCAGATATTCTTGGTATAGAAGATCATTTGGGAGATATGGATTTCAAGGTTGCAGGGACAAGAGAGGGGATCACAGGATTTCAAATGGATGTGAAAGTTAGCGGTATCAGTCGTGAGATTATGTCCCAAGCTTTAAATCAGGCAAAAGAGGGAAGACTTCACATATTGGACATCATGTACAACACCCTTTCGCAACATAGGGAAAATCTTTCTGAATATGCACCAGTAGCCATCTCCTTTGATATTCCAGAACAATCTATTGGAGAAGTCATTGGACCCGGAGGAAAGACGATTAAGTTCATTACTGCTGAATTCGATGTTAAAGTCGAAATTGACGATGAAAAGGGAAAGGTTAATATCTACGGTGATGATGCCAAAAAAAGCAACGCGGCAGCAGATTACATACATCGGATGTTGGAACCTCTTGAAGCGGATAAAGAATATACAGGAAAGATCACACGGATCGAAAAATATGGCGTGTTTGTTGAACTGGCGCCGGGGAAAACGGGACTTCTTCACGTTTCAAACATGGAAGGATATGTTAAGGATCCTGCAGCCAAGTTTAATATGGGTGACGAAGTGAAAGTTGTTTGCGGAAAAGTTGAGCAGGGTGGAAAAATTGATTTGAGAGAACCCGGTGCAAAAAAGAAAAGTCCCGGTAATTCAGATAGAAAGGGAAGAAAACCACAGGAAAGAAGAGACAATAGGAAGTGATTAAGTGGATTCAGCCATAGCAACAACAGAAAAACTTGAAAATGGAATGGAAATTTTTTCTCATAAAATGAATGGTGTGCGATCAGTTAGTTTATCCATAGCGGTAAAGGCAGGTTCATCCAATGAACCTGCCGGACGCTCTGGTGCTGCACATTTTACAGAACATATGGTGTTTAAAGGTACAAAAACACGTTCACCCATGGAATTAAAGGAACCCATTGAAAGAGTGGGTGGAACGCTAAACGCCTTTACAGGCAAGGAAAACACCGTTTATTTTGCCAGGGTACCAGATTCCAAATCTAGAATAGCCTTGTCCATATTAAAAGATATCTGCAGTGAATCCTTATTTCCACAAAAATTTTTCGATCTTGAAAAACAGGTGGTTATGGAGGAGATTTCAGCAGCAGATGATGACCCCGCTGATATCGTTTACGAACAGTTCTTTATGAATGTTTGGGGAAAGTGTAATTACGGAAATCCAGTATTGGGAACACTTGATAGTATTAAGAGTATTAATCGGCAAGATCTTTTGAATTTTTATAAAACAAAATATTGTCCTTCAAATATGGTTTTCTCTGTTGCCGGGAATTTCCCCACGGATTTATTGGATTGTTTTAGTGACCTGTCTTACACGCAATCAAAACGCGAAGTGTCTTCTCTGATATACGCACCTGAGCGGTCTATAACAGTTACCGAACGGGAAGATTTAAAACAGTTACATATGCTTATCGGGATTGAAGCCCCTTCAAGACAAGACCCTGATTTCAATGTTTTTCAGGTACTCAATACGCTGTTAGGTGGGGGTATGAGCTCAAAGCTTTTTAACAGGTTACGAGAAGAATTGGGACTTGTGTATACCATTGACTCAGGACTGATTAGTTATCCTGAAGGTGGTTTGTTTTTCATCTACGCTGCTACCACACCGGAAAGATTTATACAATTGAAAGATGAATTGATGAAAGAACTTTTTAGGCTTATGAAAAAAGGGATTAACGAGCAGGATATCAATTATGGAAAAGAACGTTTGAAAGGGAAACTATTACTTTCAACGGAAAGTACTTATTCCACGATGATGAGAAATCTTGATACTGGACTTGCATTTGGCAGACCGTTAACTGTTGAGGAAATGGTGGAAAGAGTCAACGCGGTTGACATCTCAAGAATGGAAAAGGTGATGGAGCAATATTTCTCACGTAACTGGGTTTTAAGCCTTGTAACGCCAAAAAAGGTATTGAAGCAATCACTAATTAATGAATGGGAGGAGAAGGGGATAACAATTTGAAAATCATTTGGAAACGGACTGAAGATTTAAATGCAGGCGAAATCTGCGGAGATGATGTTTTCGACCCAAATAGTTTTGTTCTGCTTGCACATAAATCCAGTATTTTGGATTCAAAAACAATCCAATATCTTCAAAGACGGGATGTGGAGTGGGTTCCTGTCAGGATTTCAGATGGTGAAGTTAAAGATAATAACATCATCCTGGAGCTTGAAGACGAGTATTCCAAAGAAACCAAAGCGATCCTTGCACCTGATCTTCCATTAATCGTTTCAGATGAAAAATATCATGAATCCATTGCCCGTTTTGAAACGGTTACTAAAACTTTTGTCAAGACAAATGCTTTTCAAAAAGAAGAAATAGTCAATCTAAGTAATGAGCTGGTTAACGAAGTTTTGAAAAGCAATTCCAGCGTTTTTAATTTCATGACAGATATTGCACCCGGTTTTATCATCAAACACGGTATTAATACGGCTATTATCGCATGTGTTCTGGGAAAAGCCTTAAATAAATCAAGACATGTTTTATTTAAATTGACTAAAGTATCTCTCTTGCACGATATCGGTTTAATTTATGCACAGAAAGAAAAATCCCTGAATTATGTTGAAGATCTCTTTGAACAATACAAACAAGGGGATTTAAACCGGGTTAAGATTCACCCTGTGATTGGGGTGAAGATTATAAACAAAGTAGCACCAGGTTTTTTAGAAAAAGATGAAGAGGATGCCTTGATTGAACATCATGAACGTTATGATGGAAAAGGATTTCCTATGGGGGCAAAGGGTGAGAAGATTAATGAAATATCACGTTTAATGGCTATCCCTGACGCCTATGACACTCTGATCACTAAAGTAAAAGGTAAATCAACCATGGATCCCTATACGGCTTTAAAATGGATTGTATCCAATTCGGGGATACTTTTCGATCCGACTTTTGTCAAATCATTTGTCCAAATAACCGGTATCTATCCCACAGGAACGCATGTAAAGTTAAGCAATGGGACAAAGGGAACGGTTATCTCAAAAGGAGGGAAAGCCATAGGTCGACCGATTTTAATGGTAAACGATGAAGAAGTATCGTTAAGTGAAAAAGATGATTTGTTTATTACCGAGGTGCTTGGTGTTGATTAAGTGGAAGCAGGTCAGTTCTTTAAGAGATGGAGATATTTGTTCTGAAACCATCATGGGCAATGCCGAAGATGATATCATCATTAAAAATGGAGAAAAAATTACTTTTAAATCCATTCAAAAACTTCATAAAAGGGGAGTTGACTGGATTTCTGTTTATGAGGAAGATTCTTTTGATACAGCTGTAAATGATCTTTTCAGTGAAGAAAAACTTGAAAAATTTTCAACTGAGTTATCACTAGTTTGTGAAGAAACATTAAAAGACGGCAGAATAAATGTGGAAAAAACTAGACAGATCAGCGATGAAATCAATCAGGAAATCATTGAAGAATACGGGGAGTATGTTGTTCCTTCACTGGTAAAGTTAAAGCGAATGGACGATTACACCTTTACTCATCAGGTGAATGTGGCCATTATTTCCACCATATTGGCAACAGAGAAATATGGCAAAAAAAAAGAAGTCATTGAAAAATATACAATGGGCGGTTTGTTGCATGATATGGGGAAATTATGGATTCCGGAAGAAATCCTTAAAAGCAATGACCGATTAAATGCAATGGAGTTTGACATTATAAAAAAACACCCCCAATACGGCTTTGAAATTGCCGAGTTATCTGGAGTAGATAATCCTTCCATATTGAATGCTATCAGGTATCACCACGAAAGATGGGATGGAAAAGGATATTTACAAGGTTTAAAGGAATTGGATATACCTTTGGAAGGAAGGTTTTTGATGGTAGCGGATGTATTTGATGCCCTGACCACAAAACGCCCTTATAAAGTTGCATGGGAACCTTATGAAGCGGTTAGTTTTATTGTTAAGCAATCCAAAAAGATGTTCGATCCTGAGGTTGTTCGTTATTTTTTGCTTTCTTTTGGCCTTTATCCTGTTAACACAAAGGTTATTTTAACAACCGACGAATTGGCTATTGTTGTTGGTAATAGAAGAGGCTCCATAACCAGACCCATTGTAAAAGTGATCAGAAATGATCGGCAAATAGAAATTGATTTGTCCAAGAATGATAAAATAAGCATTAAAAAGGTCGTTAAAATAAGGATGCTCAAAGACTAAAATCGAGGTGATCTTTATTATTCCGGATATGAAACCTCAAGAACTTGAAAAGGGCCTTTTTTTACCTGATTATTCCAAAAGATCCATCGTCAATCTTTCGAATTTCGTCTTAGATTTTTTCAACTGTCCTACTTATCATCCCCCATTAGACATCATGGATAAAATAAAAAAACCGAATAAGAAAAAAAAGGTCATCATGTTCGTCATCGATGCCATGGGGAGAGATAATCTACAATCAGCTTTAGAAAACAGTCCGTTCCTTAGATCTGAGCTTCAGTTTTATGAAAAAGAAGTTTTGACCAGTGTTTTTCCTACTACCACAACCGCTGCTTTAACCTCTTATAATACCGCTCTTTCTCCCCTGGAACATGGGATGCTTGGATATACTTTGTTCCTTTCTGATTATTCATCTTTGGTGAATATGATTATGTTATCTCCACCTGAATTAGAAAGAGATATTTTAACACAGAGCGGTTTAAATCCCATGAAATTCTTAAATCAACCTACAATTTTTGAAACCCTTCAGGAAAACGATGTAAAATGCTGGACCATTACATCGGATTTGTTTGTTGAATCAGGACTGACCAAGATGCATCATAAGGGGTCTGCCAAACGTTCTTATTCGGGTATGTTGGAAATGTTTTATCAACTGTTAAGAACTATAGAAGAAGAGGACTCAAGGACTTTCATTTTTGTTTACTGGGGATTGACGGATACTGATGGACATCATTATGGTACCCAATCCCGTCCTTATCAGGGAGGGATAGAATACCTGTTTAAAATGTTGAAAGATGAAGTTATGGACAGAATGAGCAGACAGCAATTAGAAGAAACGCTCTTTCTAATCAGCTCGGATCACGGTCAAATTGATACGACATGGCAGGATGAGGAGTGGATTACTTCGGAAGATGAATTGTTTGAACAATATCTCCATCCTCCCATATCGGGAGAACCTCGAGCTGTTTATTTTAATGTGAAGGATCCGGTAGCCTTTTCGAATTATTTTAACAAACGTTTTTCCAGAAGATTTTATCTTGTTGAAAAAAAACAAGCCATTGCCAAGAATCTTTTTTCAGAGAATACAGTGCCATTAAAGATATCTGAGAGAGATTATAAAGAAAATATTTCTCGCCTAGGAGATTACATAGCCATAGCAAAAAGGGGTTATTCACTTCATTTTAAACATCATGGTAAAACGTATACACTAAAGGGTAAACATGGTTCTTTGACACGTGAAGAGTTATTGGTACCTCTTTTAATTTTTTCATAAAAAGTAATTAGTTTTATGCATTGTTCCAGCAAAGGAATTGATAGTATGTCAAGTAAAATAAGTGTTTTGTTATTAAAAGATTTCGCCCTTCTCGGAAGAAAAGGGGAACTTGTAGACATTGAAAGCGATTATGCCAGATCATATCTGCTTCCTAATGGAATTGTCAAACAGATAAAGGACAAACAGTTAGTCAATCAGTTAAAAGAAAAACAACAGATTCAGAAGAAAAGAGAACAATCAAGTTTATCTGAACAATCAAAAGCATTATTATACAAATACAACGATCCTGCAGCAACTACAGATAGCAACTCGATTTTTGGTAAACTCCCCCCCATGTCTTTTCGAGTACATTTTAAGCATGAACAAGGGGGAAAAATGGCTTGGGAATGGTATCCATCCCATCGATTGAACAGATTACCTGCAGGATATAAATACGTGATACTATTATTCAAAGGTCGTAAGTATTTGGGAACCTTTCATTATTTGCAGCAACTCTTAATGAGAAGGGTTCATTCTCCTTTAATCATCGATGGTTCGAATCTGGGTTGGGTGAAAGGTAAACCGGCAATGGATCCCATATTTGATTTATACGATTATATCGCTGATAAATCTGAAAAGTTCTTTTTTCCGTTTATTTGGGCTTTTGATAAATCTTTCAGAAGGAAACTGTCAAAAACGGAGAGAAGGGAATTAAATGAATTCTGTACATGGTCCGGAACAAAAATAGTTGATTATGCCGATGAAGAAATATTTAAACTGGCAAAAAAATATCATACCCGATATATCTTTTCACAAGACCATTTCAGGCAGTATCATACGGAGTACTTTACCAGGATCACATATCGATAAAAAACGATGAGGGGTGTAAAAATGGATAAATTAGAGCAACTTGAACATGAGATTAAAGTTTTAGAAGAAAGGATAAAGGCGCTTGAGAATGAACTAAATGAACAAGATCAATTAAAATTTCAATGGGCCGGGAGTTTGGGAAGGTGGGAATTAAACTTAAAAACCAAAAAAGTAAAATACAACCCTCTGAAAATTATAGCACTGGGATTCGAACCAGGAGAAATCGATCCGGATATGTATGAATTTGTGAATAGAATTCATCAAGATGATTATGATCAGGCTATGCAAGCTATGAGCGATCATATTAACGGGATAAAGCCAGTTTATGAAACCGAGTACAGAATAAAGACTAAAGCCGGAGATTATAAAACCTTTTATGATCGTGGAAAGATTATCAAGTGTGATGCGTCCGGAAAGCCCGAACTGGTAGCAGGAATTGTTTTTGATATCACTGAGAGAAGGCAAATGGAAGAGAAATTAAAGGATTCAGTATACCAGCTGGAAAAAGAGAATGAGCTGAATAGTCAGATACTCTCTATTATATCTCACGATTTACGGGGAACAATTGGCGCAATCTCTTCATTAATCGATCTCTTTTTACATGAAGAGTATGAACTGGACCCGGAGGAAAAAAGCCGGTTTTTATACGATATGAATATATCAGCAAAATCCTCACTGTCGATTTTGGAAAATCTGTTGAATTGGTCCAGGAATGCCAAAGGAAGAATTAGCGCTGATTTTGAAGCCTTTGATGTAACAGAGGTGGTGAATGATGTCATTAGCTTTAACAGAAGTGTCATCACATCCAAGGGCATTTCTATCATCAATAAACTCGATCGCTCCCATTATGTGAAGGGGGACCGGGATATGATTCATACAGTAATCAGAAATTTGATTTCAAATGCCTTGAAATACACTCAAAAGAATGGTGAAATCATTGTAGAGCAATCAAAAGACCATGAAAAATTGTATTTAACGGTTAAAGATAACGGGGTTGGAATGGATGAACAGCGATTGGCAGAGATTAATACCCAGAAGATTAAATCTGCAGAAGGAACAGCAGGTGAAACAGGAACAGGATTAGGCTTGTCTTTGGTAAAGGATTTTCTTAAAAAAAACAAAGGTTGTTTCAAAATACACAGTAAAAAAGGGGAAGGCACCTCAGTAAAAATAGGACTTCAATTAGCATAAAAAAATAGGCACAGCATAAGAAGCTTTAAATTAATCATTGAAGAAAGTGTTAGAATAAGAATTTTTTAAATAAGTGTTCATGTAGTTAAAATTGAAGGACTGTGCTGTACCTATTTATATAAAAAACCTTTTAATAATCATAAATTATTTATTCATCAGATAAAATAATGAACTTCCTGCAAACAATCCTTTTGAAGCAAGATTGATAGTGCATTCATTTTTTATGTTTTAAAATCATTCATACTATACAACAAATAATTCGGTTTGTCAAGTATCTTTTTTAGTCATATAACGCTATTTGATCTTGCTTCTATGTGAAGATGCAGATCAACTTGATCTCAAAGGATTTCTAATTGCAGGTTTCAATATATCACAATAAAAAATGATGACAGTTAAGTAAAATAATGTTGCTGTATTATATTTTATTTGTTTCTAAGATTGAACATTAATTTGTTTGGTAGTATAATTAATGAGAGAAGGCATAAGGAGAGGTTTGCTCAGTGGTTGAAATAGACATTAAAAAGACTTTAAAGTTATCTTTGATTGAAGGAGCAGGTGCTTCAGTTTTTTTAATTTTGATTCAGGGGTTTGTATTTACCAAGATTGCGCTTGAATTCGGGGTAGATGAGCTTCTGTTAGGTTTTTTAATGGGTATTCAACTCCTTAGTCAAGTTTTTCAGATATTTGTGCCGGCGATTATTAATCGTCTCCATAAGCGGAAGCCTTTTGTGATAATTTTTATTGCCATATCCAGAGCTTTTTGGCCATTACTGCTGCTTTTATCAGTCATTGGTTGGGCAAATCAAGAAATTTTTATCACAATAATTTCTTTGAGTTTTATCTTTGGGGCATTTGCTGGAAATGCATGGACATCCTGGATGAGGGATCTTATACCTGATAACAAAATGGGATCCTTTTTCGGGTTGCGTAATTTGATTAACACGGGAGTTTCATTGGTCTTTACTTGGATTTTTTCCAGGATTCTTGAATCCAATCCCAATATAGAAGGGGTAAGAATCGTTATTCTGATTGGATTCGTTTGTGCCATTTGGAGTATATTCTTCTTATCTCGCCAATATGATCCTCCGCTGAAAGACACCCAATCTGGAAATCTTTTTAAATACATTGTGTCGGATAAAAATAATATACGATTAATGGTGTTCGGGAGCTTTTGGAATTTTGCCATCCTGTTTACCGCGCCTTTTTTTTCTTACCATCAGATTGAGAATCTGAAAATGAGTTTTTCGTTTTTAGGATATCTGTCCATTACTTTTAGCGGTGTCATGGTTTTGACAGTGGTCTTTTGGGGGAAACTGGCTGACAGGATAGGCCATAAGAATATCTTAAGAATTGGTGTCTCACTTGCATCAACAGTTTCCATTATGTGGTTTTTTATGGCTCCACAGAATCTTGGAGTTTTAATGTGGGTTGATGCCTTTTTGGCAGGAACTGCATGGTCTGCCATTAATCTTTCGATCTTTACACTGCCGCTCATTGTTGGCGGAAAATCAGCAGGAGTAATTTATGGTTATTTCTCCGCTTTCAACGGTATATTTGGTTTTTTGGGATCTATACTGGGAGGAATCGCTGCCAAGTATTTATCCGATTATTCATTCCAATTGATGAATATGGATATGAACGGGTTGCAAATCATGTTTTTGATTGGAGGATTCTTGCGACTCTCTTCACTTTACTTTTTAAACAAGATTAATGTTACCGGTCATATTAAATTACGGACGGTCTTAGGCCAAAGAGTTGTCAATATCAACAGAAGATTATCACGAGATTTCTTTGAACCCATGCCAAGGTATATGTATTTGAAGTCATTGGAAGTCGTATCACCAAAAAAAGCAAGAAGAATCAAAAACGAACGATCCCTTTTATAAAAAAAGAGAGGGTTAAAAAACCCTCTCTTTTTATCTATAATGCTATACCTTAAAATCTTTCAGAAAACCAATATGTCATATCTCTTGCTTGTTCTATACCTTTAACGATAAGATCTTCTTTGACCAAATTCTTTTTTAAGAAATTGCCTTTACGCTTCATATTAATCACTCCTTATAAGTTCTACACTTTTAGTGAATAAAAATTACCTGGATTGTACTACAACTAAACCATTTTTTCGTAGCTTATCAATGAAGACCTTGCATCATCCAAAAAAATCTACCTTTTTCTCTTTCTACCTGCTCAGTTAATGTTTCATATGATCTTGCTTCTTTTATATTGAAAATATTCCGTTTCATAAAAAATTCCTCCCTTTAGTTACTTATAATACTAGACGAGTTTACCATATATAATATTACAAGTGGAACCTATAAATATTCGGGGAGTCTTTTTTATTTTTTCTTTTCCTTTTTCTTAGCCTTATAATTGTACATACGGGAATCTGCAATGTGAATTATTTTTTCAAGATCTTCCGCATCTTTTTCATTAATGGAGTAGATGCCGTAGCTGATGGATAATTCCAATTGTGTATGCAGACTTTTTCCTTTTTCAAGGAGGATTGAGTTGATCCTCTCCATAATTTTTTCTGCCTGTTCTACTTGGATTTTGATTAAGGCGATAACAAATTCATCTCCGCCAATTCTCGCAATAAGATCCTCAGTTCTGGTGCAGCTGAGAAGTGTTTCTCCAAGTATATTTAAGGCTTTATCACCTGTATTATGCCCATATAGATCGTTGATTTTTTTTAAATTGTCCATATCCACAAAAACCAATGCCCAGGGGTAAATATCCTGATCAACCAACTTTTTAATCTTTCTAAAAAAAGTTCTTCGATTTTCAACACCGGTCAATTCATCATGAGAAGCTAAAACCTCCAGTCGATCTTTTGCAGTTTGAAGATTTTTATTGGCACTGTTTTGTTTGTTTATCAATACGGTGATTCTGTGAGAAAGAATCTTAAAAGCGTTTCCAAGCTTTTCTGTTTCTTTGAAGTCAGAGTGTTTTTCCAGACCGGATAAACCTGTTGCGGGATTTTTTTCATAATCGTGTACTTTTTTGATGATCATAGTTAAATTATTGGCCAGTTTTTTTACCTGTTGGTAATTGATCAGGAACATTATGATCAAAATAGAACTGATAATGATGTTAAAAAGTGTGAGAAAAGTGTTTTTAACTTTCATCAACTGCGAAAAATCGATTTCGAATTTTGTTCTTACGATAGGCGAAATATCCTCAGGATTGAAAGCTTCGTTATAGAGACTGGTGTAGACTTGGTATACGTTGTTGGATTGCTCTTTATAAGTATAGAGGTTTTGATTTTCTGCTTTTTTAAAGATTCTGATATCCTCTTTGGATAATTCGGGAAAATCACCAAAGGGTTCATAAGAAACCGTGTAAACAGCCATATTATCAACATACTCCGTATTGTCAGCATAACTTTTAAATTGATTGATAAAGTTTTTGAGGATATCATCTCTCAGTTTTAAACCGATTTCGAAAAAATCACCGTTATCAAGCCGATAATAACCAAAAATTCTTGGTATTCCGGTTTGTACTTCATAAAGCATCTTATCAATGCGTATGGTGTTTAGCTTCATTTCTTTCAATGCGTCCCAATATTTTGGTACGGTATTTTTCAAATCAAGTCCAAGATCATTTTCATAATTGGATTTGACAATAATGCCATCTTTGGAAATGATATACCAGTTTATGTTATCAATGGTTTTGTCTTGGTTCAGATAATGAGCGTTAATTTGCTGAGAAAGTTGTTCCTCAATTACGTTTGGTGTATTTTCATACCAAACAGCAATGTCTTTGAGGATTAGGGCCATATTATGCCTGTAAGTTTCTTGAAAACCTGTCAGCATCTGACTCCAATTTTCCTGATAGGAAATAACACTTTCCACAATGGTGTTAAATATCGGTTCAAAAATATATTTTCTGTAGCCTTTATCAAATACCACATTGATGATAATAAGGAATATCAGTAGAGAGATGGATAGTGTTATAATTTGACTTTTAACAAGTTCATACACGAAACTACGTTTTTTCAAATTAACCCGCACCTTTTTCATATATTTTTCTTTACTGTCGCTGGAAATTATAGCATATGTAAAAGTGCGGGTTTTTATATGAACGAAAGAATTTACACAGGGCTTTTTCTTCTTAAATAATCTCTAACTGCATCGTTTGTGAATTCTTGAATGGTTTTCCCTTCTATCTTCGCCAATTCCCTCAAAACAGCCCAATCCTTGTCATCCAAATCAAGCTTGATAATCATGATCTTTCCTTTGGTCATTTCTTTGATCCAGTCGTTGATATCCTTTAAATTATCTTTGATGTTTTCATTGATGATATTTTCAAAATCCTCTTCAAAATCATGATGGTTTTTCTTCATCTTCACTCACTTCCTGTTCTTTTCCCGAAATTTCTTCTTCGGGTACAGATTTGTGCTCACGTTTGTACTCTGCCAGCATGTCTTCAATAAGTTTATCCGCTTTTTGTTCATCATATTCCAGGATTTTGAGCATTTCTTTAGCCTCTTCCATTGTGATAATACCCTGTAAATAAGTGTAAACAATTCTTTCTGCATCAGGATCATGTTTTGATGTCTTTTCTTCCGGTTTCTTATCAGTTGTTTGCTCAGTCTTTCCCTCTTCGGTTTTGATAATCAAATCACCTGAAACGGTTTTTGCGCTGATTTCACCACCTGTTCCGTTGCCAAAGGTGTACTCATTTTTATTGTCGACTGTAGGCTTTCGTTTCTTAAAAATAGCATCTCCTGAAACAGATACAAATGATACCTTGGCATCCAATTCTGTAGTGAGAATGTTGATGTCTCCACTCACCGTGTTTGCCTTCCAGGATACCTTTGGATGATTGTTTTTGATCATGATGTCGCCGCTGACGGTGTTGATTTTGGAATCCGAGGGTATATTTCTAACGGCTATATCCCCGCTTACGTTGTTGGCTGACAGGTATTGTGCGTTGTCGGATAAAGAATCGATTTTGATATCTCCGGATTTATCGGAGCATGTAATATGGGCGGTGTCTATATCAAAGGCAGAAATATCACCGCTTAGTGATGATAGCGTGCACTTTTTTTCAACTTTAATCTGTTGAAGTCTGATGTCACCGGACTTTGAATTGATACTCAGTTCATCGGAAGCACAATCATCACAATTGATGTCACCGGAAGTTGACGAGAAATTAATCCGCCCGCCTTTCAGATGGGATGCCTTGATGGAGCCTGAAACAGTACTGATGGAAGTTTTTTTCAACACATTAACCGGAACGGCTATCTTCGCCTTATAAAGATTACCTACAGAAGTATTGATGGTGATACCAAAGAATTTTACAATATTTGTTTTGTCATCGAATCTGATGATAAGCCGGTTGTCATTTCTCACGATTTCTACATCACAATTTTCTTTTTCCCAAATAACATCCCAAGATATTTCTGAAACAGGTTCTTGTACCCCTTCTATTTCAAAGTCTCCTCCGACGGTTGAAATGACCACTTCATCTATGCCGGTAAGATTTGCTTGTCCTTTTTTTTGATAAAATGACATGTATATTCCCCCTTCAAGACACTATCGTTTTAATTAACCAAATGAATCCGGCTACAGCTAATATAATGATCAAGACCGGTAAAAATATGACAAATATGCCTGCAAAAACTAGCCCAACGAGAACAACCGCTCCGATAGCAACAAAGATGCCAATGATGACCGGAAAAAATTTAAAGGCCAAAAAAATTAGAAAAATGGCGCCAAGAACTGATAAGAAACTCATTTTTTCTCCTCCTTTTTCAGTGCTCTCAACATTTCCATGGCATCTTTAGAACTAATTTCACCGTTTTCAAGCATATCCAAGATCTTTTGAGATTCCGTTCTCTCCGGTTGCGCGCCTTCATAACCCATGGTCCGAACAATATCCTCCAACCTGTTTCTGGCTGTCGGGTAAGAAATCTCCAGTTCTTTCTGAACTTCGGAGAGATTCCCTCTGTTTTTAATAAAGACCTTGGCAAAAAAGAGCTGGTCTTCAGAAAGTTTAAAAAGTTCATCCAATTCGAATTTGCCATTGACCGTCGTCCCGCAATTGCCACACTTATATTCAGAAATATATAATTGATGATTACACGCAGGACATTTAGTTAAAGTTTTTCTCATTATCTTCACCTTCTTTCGTTTGATATAAATATTATACAGTATAAAATAATAAATGTCAAGTCTGAAAGAAATATATTTAAGTATAAAATCAATATTATTAATATTATTACTAAGAATATTGATTTTTGGTATTGGATTTGAATGAGAGTCTGTTTGTTTGGTGGGGAAAAAATAAGAATCAACTTTTCCTTAGGGAGAAAACAGAATGATCTGCAAGGGAATTAGAAAACAGTTGTGACCGTGTATGCAGTTATTAGCTTTATGGGCATGAATCCATGTCTAAATAGACATGAAGTATTACTCATCGGGTAAAACCCAAAGATTAAAGCGCAGAAGTGTTATAACAGCGAACCCATACAATTCCCGGGTCCGGGAGTTCATTCAATGATTCATCAGACAATTGGAAATTGAAAATCTTTTGAAGCGTTTGCAATTCGATATTGAAGAATGCTATTGCGTATGCTCTCAAATTTGACACTAACCGTTTTACCCAGTTTTTTTTCAATGAATTGTTTTTTTATCCTTAAAGTCTTTATATCTTGAATTTGTCTTGATGCAAAAGGGGTTCCGGGTTTTGGTATAAGGGGATTAAGACTGATTTTGATATCCGAAATTTCATAATGAATGGCTTTTTGAACGATCTTGTGAATGGCGTCAAAATCGTTTTCGTCCTCTTCTTCAAGTCCGTAAATAAAATACATTTTCAGTTTTCGTATGCCCTTTTGAGCAATAAGTTTCAGGCTTCGTTCAATATCTTCTTCAGATATTTGTTTGTTCATTAAATCTCTAATTTTTTGGCTGCCACCTTCTGGTGCGATAGTGATTTCTTTTTGCCCGCTACGTAACAATCCTTCTAATAATTTTTCTGACAGAGAATCCAATCTTAAAGAAGATACTGAAAAACGCATATCTCGTTCTTCTAACAGATCCAGAATTTCATTTTTGAAGGGGTGATCAGTAAAAGTTGCCGAGATGAGCCCGCAATCGTTGAAACCCTTTTCTTTCATTTCATCAAAAAATCTTTCAATGATGTCCAATTGTACAAATCTCGCTGGACTTCTTGTGTGTCCAGCAACGCAAAAAGCACAAGATCGCAAGCAACCGCGGCCAATTTCCACTAATACCTTGTTGGGAAAAACGGAACGATTGGTTGTGAAAAGTGAAACAGCGGGATTTATTCTCATCCCCATAGATTTAGAAATCGTTTTTGCCGGATGATTCAAGAGTGGGATCGATATATTATCGAAGTTTTTGACTTGTTCTAAAATAGCTTCTCTGTTTTTTTTCTCCCTAAATCCTTCCAGCATTTTTTTCATAAAAGTGATCAGCGTTTCATCCGCATCCCCGTGAAAGATCAAATCGGCATATTGCCAAAGCGCGTTAGGATTAAAGTAGGTTACGGCACCGCCAATTAGAATAAAGGGATGGTGATTATTTCTGAGGTGATTGAAGAGTGGAATGCCTTTTTTTTGAAGGAGTTGAATGATATTCTGAAAATCCAATTCAAAGGAGACTGAAAATGCCCAAATATGAAATTCATCCAATGGTCTGAGGGTATCTAATGAATAATATTTAGTAAACTGTTTATCATAAAAAAATCTTTCACATTGCACCCCTTCAATTCCGTTTAAGAGTTCAAATACTTTGTGAAACCCGAGATTGGCAATTGCGGTTTCATAAGATGAAGGAAAAATGAGAGCTACTTTCAGCTCATGCTCCATAATATGAAGAGATCTGAATGATTTTTCAGATCTCTTTGTCTGTTCAATTTTTTTATATTCCCTAAGATCTTCCGCTCGCCTTGGTTTTCTCAATTTATACGTGTTTTTCTTCGACTTTTCGTTTAATGTATTCTGGGGAAATAATCACTCTGTCAATTTCACCGTGGGCAATATGTTCCATTTCGTCATATGCTTCGAATCTGAAGTGGATATGATTACCTTCCACTGAGTTGATTTTTAGTTTGATAGTAACACGCATGGAAACTGGCGTGATACCAAAATGTTTAATATTGGAAGATACTACAGCAGCAATGATATTTTCTCCAAGAATTCTCTTGAGCATATCCTCTGTAAATTCAAATACCTTTACCATCAGTTCTCTTGTTGCCAGCACTGATAAATTTTTTACGATGGCATTTTCTTTCCAGATCTGCTCCGGACGCACTTGAAACTGTGCTGTTTCTTCCTTTGATTCAAGAAAAGTATAGGATCGATTTAAAACTGCCATAATCAACCTCCATCATTAATTTCTTCTTGATAGTAAGATCATTCTCAATAATTGGGATATGGCCATTAATGTGGATGCTACATATGTCATTGCTGCGGCATCCAAAACTTTCTTGGCCATCGCGGTTTCTTTGGTGTCCAGGATTTGCTGATTTTTTATCATCGATAAAGCCCTGTTACTGGCGTTGAATTCTACCGGCAGAGTAATAACAGAAAAGATAACAACTGCCAAAAAAAGCCAAATTCCAACGTTGATTAATATTGGAGTAGATAACAACAACCCGACAAAAAATATGACCCAGGAAAAAGATGAGCCAAACTGTGCGATGGGGACAAATGCATTTCTAATCTTAAGGGGTGCATAATGGTTTTTATGTTGTATAGCATGGCCAATTTCATGGGCTACTACTCCAAGACTCGCAACAGAACCACTGGAATAGGTTGAATCTGAAAGGGCGACCAGTTTTTTTCTTGGATCATAGTGATCTGAAAGGTTACCACCAATGTGAGTGATTCTGATATTTGATAAACCGTTGGAGGCCAACAGTTGCTGTGCCAATTGAGAACCAGTAATTCCGGATTTGGATTGTATGTGGGAGAATCTTTCAAACGTGGATTTAACTTTCATTTGAGCCCATAATCCAAAAAGAAAAGCCGGAATTAACAATATCAAAGATGTATAAAAAAACATGACCATCACCTCTTTTCACTTTTTATTTATTTAAGACGTTATTTATTCAAATAAGTAATCAACGTTTTTAAATGCTTACTTCTTGTTGGATGACGTAATTTTCTTAAGGCCTTTACTTCAATCTGACGAACTCTTTCCCGGGTAACGTTTAGATACTTCCCGACTTCTTCCAATGTCTTTTGACGACCATCAATGAGTCCGTATCGCATTTTCAATACAGTAGCTTCTCTTGGGCCCAGTGTGTTTAGTACCTCATTAATCTCATCTCTTAACAACATCAGCATGGCGGAATCTTCCGGGTTGATGTTTTCAACATCTGCTACAAAATCACCAACTGACGAATCTTCATCCCCACCCACCGGTGATTCAAGTGATAGCGTTTCCTTGTCGGCCTGCAAAATCTCTTCTATTTTTTCTGATGTCTTTCCAGTCATTTTGGCCAATGTTTTCACTGAAGGATAATCCCCGTGTTCCTGGAGGTATTCTCTCCTGATTTTGTTGATCTTGTTGATGGTTTCTACCATATGAACCGGAACTCTAATGGTTCTTGCCTGATCTGCAATAGCTCGAGTGATCGCTTGCCTAATCCACCAAGTGGCATAAGTACTAAATTTATATCCCTTTTTCCAATCAAATTTTTCCACAGCTTTGAGTAATCCGATATTTCCTTCCTGAATCAGATCAAGAAAGGTGAGTCCTCTTCCTATGTATCTCTTTGCAATACTTACTACAAGCCTCAAATTTGCAACCACCAATTTTTGTTTGGATTTATCATTACCTCTCTGAGCTTTCCTTGCGTAAGTTCTCTCTTGGGTAGGGGTTAATAGTGGGATCCTGCCAATTTCTTTCAAATACATTTTAACCCCGTCTTTTGTATAAGAAGCGTTGTCAAAAATAGCAGGTCCGGCTGTACTAATAATTTTTTCCATCACTTCTTCATTTGAACTGGAAACATCGTCTTTGTCATCATCGTCATCATCAACATCCGGTTCCGTTTCTTTAATGATGATGTTTTCTTTTTCAAGATTCTCATAAATGGTTTCCAGAAAGTTTCCGTCAAAACCGGTATAATCAGGCGGGAGAGATTTATCTATATCTTCGTAGGTTATATAACCTTTCTTTTTACCAATATTGACCAATTCTTTCATCCTGTTTTTAATTTCATCAGGATCCAATGTTTTGGGTTCCTTGGAGGCTTTCTTTTTAGTGGTACGTTTTGTTGAGCGTTTTTTCTCCGTTGTTTTTTCTTTCATTTTTTCGTCATCTTCTTGCTTGTTCACGCTCATTCGTTGCCCTCCCTTCATTTATATTTAATTTGTTTATTTCTTTGGAGAGTTTTAAACGATTTGTAATGAGATGTAGCCTTTCTCTTTCCTCAGTCGTTTTTTGAATTAAAGCATCTATTTTATCCATTTCATATCGAAGTTTCCTTTTTTTCAAAGCCCTTTCACAATCGGAAATTATTGAGGGAAATGAATCAGATCTTTCATACCTTTCAAATTGACGGAAAAACCCTTGAATTTTATCGTTGGTAAAATATTCTTCAAGATATTCTGCTGCATCATCAGGTTTAAATTTCTTCCGTACATCGTTGTAAAATCTACAGTAAGTGTCAGTTATAATCTCTTTGTATTGGTTGAATATCGATTCGATCATAAACCTGGTAGTGGGATGAAATAAATAAAGAACAGTTAGTTCTTGCTCGGGCTCCAGTGTTTGATGATTTTGGATGTTTTTCTTTTTTATCTCCAGGTTGTTTGGTTTGTTTGTATTAGTGTATTGTTTTTTAGATAAGTTCCAGCTTTCTAGTAACAAATTTTTGTCAAGTTGTGTCCATTGGGAAAGCTTGGTAATTAATTTATCGAATCTTGAGATATTCCCAGTTCTCTTGGCTCTAGCCAAAATATGCTGACTGTTTGCTATCAAAGAATCTCTACCCGTTTCTTTTTCCAAATTATAATCCTTTTTCAAGTTCTCCAGTAAATATTCTTCTATTGAAATGGCCTTTAAAAGAGTATTTTGGAATTTTTCTATACCATATTTCAACACATATTCATCAGGATCTTTTACTGGGTGCAAGTGTAAAACCAAGGCATTAATGGAATTTTTAAGGTTTTTGAATGATTTTTCAATGGCATTCATTCCCGCCTCATCAGAGTCAAGTGCAAACACAAATTTGTTGGTGTAACGTGATAGTTCTTCCATTTGTTCTTTGGTCAGATTGGTACCCATAATGGCTACGGTGTTTCTCATTCCGGTTGTGTATAATCTGATGGCATCAAAATACCCTTCAGTAAGTATGACAAAATCTACCTCTTTAATACTTTTTCTGCTTTGATCAAAAAGATAGAGGATCTTGCTTTTGTTGAAATATTCTGTTTGAGGTGAATTGATATATTTTGGTTGTTCTCCATCATCGATTTTTCTTCCAGAAAATCCTAACACATTTCCAGCTTGATCTCTTAAAGAGAATATGAGTCGTCCGGTAAAGATGTTTTTTTCTCTTTCATTGAAAACTCCCAATTCCAATAATCGTTGTGGTTTGAAAAGCTCCAACAATCTTTTGGTATCGTTATAATCAGACCATCCTATTCCAAGTTCCTTTAACCGTTCAGGGTCTAACTTCCTGACCTGTTTAAGATAGCGCCAACCAGCTGTTCCTTCTTTAAGATTTTTTGTAAAGAATTGTTCAATCTTTTGCATATCAGTTGTATATGATTTAAAGGCTGGATCAATGGTTTGATCAAAATGCGGTAAAGTAATGGAAAATCGTTCTGCAACATGCTTAACACTGTCCACAAAATCAAGGTTTTCATATGCTTGCACAAACGAAAATATATCGCCATTTGCACCACAACCAAAGCAATGATAAGATTGGGTGTTTTCGTAGACGTAGAATGATGGTGTTTTTTCCTGATGAAAAGGACATAATGCCTTATAATTACGACCAGATTTTTGGAGTTCAATATATGAAGCAATCAAATCCACTATGTTAACTTCATTTTTGAGCTTTTGCACAAAATCTTTTAAACCCACAGGTCACCTCTAAAAGGAGGGGTTGTACAAAAAATATTCAGTTCATAAACACGAAAAGGGTACGAGGAGTTTTGCCCCTCGCACCTTTTGTACAC
>CAYOFT010000007.1:0-38848 GCA_964403295.1 uncultured Thermotogaceae bacterium
TTGAAAGAATTGGCCGAAAAAGCCGATTCCAAGGAAAAACGTAAGGTCGTTGAAACGGCATTACATGAACCAAACAAGCTGTTGACAACGATTTTGGTCTTTAACAATTTTGTGAATATCTTCGCCTCATCTTTGGCAACCCTGATCGCTTTAAACCTGTTACCAGATAGCAATGCGGGTAACGCAACCGCTATTGTAACCGGTATCATGACCATGTTGATTCTGATTTTTGGTGAGATTACCCCAAAGGTTTATGCCACTCAAAATCCTGAGAAAGTTTTTCACTGGATCATTCGACTGATCACGTTTCTTAGTATTGTCCTAACCCCATTGATTTGGTTGTTGGTGAGAATCAGTAACGTTTTCATCCGAATCCTTGGCGGTAAAGTGGTAACGGACACTCCCTTCATCACCGAAAACGAAATCGTTTACGCCATGCAGGTTGGCGCTCAAGAAGGGGCCATAGAAATCGAAGAAAGTAAAATGTTAACCAGGGCACTCGGGCTTAAAGAGACCAATGTCAAAGAGATTATGATTCCAAGGGTTGATGTGGTTGCACTGGATGAAAACACACCGCTCTCTGAAGCTCTATCATATGTTAGAGAAGAAGGATACTCCAGGTTCCCCGTTTACACGGATAACATTGACAACATCACCGGTATACTTTATGCTAAGGATATCATCAAGGTGATTGATGAGAGGGGAACGGATATTTTAGAAAAATTAAACGCCCGAGAAATCAGTCGTGTTCCCTATTATGTTCCAGAAACGAAGAAAATTGACGCGCTGCTTCAGGAATTCAAAGACAACATGGTTCATATGGCCATTGTAGTAGATGAATACGGTGGTACAGAGGGACTGGTTACTATAGAAGACATCATTGAGGAAGTCATGGGAGAGATTATGGATGAGTTCGATGAAGGGGAAGTATTTGGAATTGACAAGCTCAATCCAAATACCTATATCATCGATTCGAAAGTTCCCATTAACGATATAGAAAGGGAATTGGATGTCACGTTCCCGGAAACCGACTTTGAATCTATCGGAGGTTATTTATTGGAACTGTTCGAAAGGGTTCCAAAAGTGGGAGAGGAAAAGAAGGTTAACGGTTTTTATTTCAGAATCCTGGCTGCCAGCAAGACGAGAATAGAGAAGATTAAAATGATCGTCAAACCTGAAGTCAGAATGAAGATGTACGATGATGATGAAGAGGAAATATTTAAAAAAACCATCGAAAGGGAAGAGGATCATTATGATAAGGAAGATTAAGGAAGAAGCAATTAGAATGTTGGAATACAGTTACAGCCCTTTTTCTAATTTTGCCGTTGGAGCGGCTATCCTTACAAAAAGCGGTAAGATATACACCGGAGCCAATATTGAAAATTCCTCTTACGGCTTAACAATTTGCGCTGAACGTGTCGCTTGTGTAAAAGCCGTATCTGAAGGCGAAATGGAGTTTGAGGCAATAGCGGTGGCGACCCGTTCGGAAGAACCTGCCTCACCATGTGGTGCATGTAGGCAATTTCTTTGGGAATTTGGAGACATGGATGTTATTTTGTTAAATACCCAGGGTAAAGAAAAACAATATAAACTGTCCCATTTATTACCTGATGGATTCAGGCTTGAAAAATAAAAAGGTGGTGAAATAGATGAGTGAAAAAAGATTATACAGATCCAGAGATGACCGAGTCATTGCCGGCGTTTGTTCAGGTTTGGGGAAATATTTGGATGTTGACCCGGTTATTATTCGACTAATATGGGCAGCAACCATCTTACTTGCGGGAGCCGGTATTTTCCTTTATATTGTTGCCTGGATAATCATTCCGGAAGAACCATTAAAAAACAGAACAGCACAAACTCCTGATGAAGCAGGTTCTGATGTTTACGATTCTGAGTTTGATCAAACTACCGGAGCCTATAACAGCGAACAAAAAATAAAAGAACAATTGGAAAAGGAACGTCGAGGAAAGCTGGCCATTGGTGTGGGAATAGTAATTGTAGGAATTGTCTTTTTATTCAGTCAAATATTCTCATTTAATATCTCCTGGAGAGTCATTATTGGGATATTGCTGGTATTAGCCGGCGGTGCTGTTTTATTACGTTTCTTTAGGGAGGAAAGGTAATGCCTCTTTTTTTTGGCGTATTACTTTTAGTCATTGGCCTTTTACTCGTTTTCGGCCTGTTTGATGCTTCTATTTTCTCCACTATTTTCGAAAATTTCTTTTATCTTTGGCCCTTCATTCTGATACTGATTGGGCTATCTATTTTGTCGAAAATAAAAGGTTTAAGATGGCTTCGCTTTATCAACGTCATCTTTATCATATGTTTTGCATTGGCTTTGATCTTTTATCCTACTGATTTTCTTTCGGATAAAACATACGAAGAATATCCGTTCCAAGTGGCATTGGACGAGACTGCAGAGAAGAACATCCTCGAACTCGATGTCCCTACTGTTTATTTGGAAGTGATCAGTGATAAAGAATTGCAAAACATGATCAGCGGTACATATTATTCAAATGTTGATGATACGGATATAAAAGTTTCAGGAAATAGAGTACGCATCACACGTAGAGATGACAACAAGTTTTTCCTTTTTGGTAAACCCAAATACGAACTACATCTGAGGATACCTGAACAAACCAACCTTGAATTGTTAATCGATTCAGCGGTATTAAAGGGTGACATTATTCTTGAAAAGAATCCCATAGAAATCATAGATATCAACACCGCTATTTTAAATTTGGAATTAACCGTCAAGGATTTCACGATCCCCCTTGAAATAATTTGTGAATCAGCAATTAACAATTTGGATATCATTGCACCAGCTGATATAAGATATACTAAAACAATGGAATCAGCCATCAACAAAATTTCTGTCGATGATGTTTTCAAAGAAGTAGATTATGAAGCGGATTTGGAAGTTGAGGTCCGTTCGGCTATTAATAACTTCAATTTAAAAACATATGATGAATAAAAAGAAACTGTATTTAACCGCAAGTGCATTATTTATTTCGCTTGCGGTTTTGATCATCTTCTATGTTCTTTTTTTTACACCCATTAACAGCGAGGACAATATTCAGGTTGATTGGATTTCATCCTATTATTACCAAGAGGATGACATGGATCAACAAGATAAAACCCCCTCTGAAATACCTGAACTGAAAGAGCTGAAATTTCCTTTGGAGATCGATCAACGCGGTCCTATCTTTTTCAATCTATACGGTGAGGTTGAACTTTCTGATAAAAAAGCTCCAGGGCTTTTAATCCCTGCCGTTCGTGATGCTCATGTTCAAGTGATTTTCAACGGTCAATTGATTACAGACACCGTATTCCCCAAAGATTTTGACAAATCCAGCCAACTGTTGTACTCCTATATCGAACAGATCAACCCTGAAAAACTAAAAGACGTTAACAAGGTTATCATCCAGTATATGGGCAGGGACAGGCTGGAGATATATACTTCCCCTTATTTTGGAGATTTCAACAGTTTAAGAAGCCAAATCAATACCATTAAATTTTTAGGCCAGGATTTTTATCTCATCATTTTCGGGATGGGTGCCTTATTGTCAGTTATTCTAATCTCATTGGGAAAACATGTAGCAAACAAAAAAAATTCCTATGTGGCAATGGGCATTGCCATGATCTTCAATGCCATTGGTAGTTTTTTATACATTGTCAATTCACCGGACTTTTTTGTTGTTTTTTCTTCAGACCAGCTTTTTGGTGTGTTACAACCCATCAGTTATACCCTTTTTATTTACTTTCTGGTTATCGGTATTGAATCCTATTACAACAGCGATTCCAAAAACAGTATCAGTCATAAGCTGCTTTTTCCAAATATAACCGCTTGCTTTGTTATCTATTTGGGCTTTGATATTGCTCAATACATTATCAGTTACATCAACCTGAGTTTTATGGTCTTTTTATCCTTTAATCGCAAGACGACTGAATTTATTTACCCGGTGACTGTTTTGACAGCCAGTACGATCTATTTGTTAATCGTACAACTCATAGGGGTTGTCATCCCTTTCCCGGTCTATGCATTATCTTCCATGATCATCATCTTTAGTTTCGGCATCATTATGGTGAGAGATTTCCAAAGAACCTATCAGGAACTACAATCCACTTCCAATGAACTTTACGCATCCTATGAAGAATTGACAGCCATGAATGAGGAACTGGAAAGCTCATACAATGAATTGGATAGAAAGGTTGAAGAGAGAACGTACGAATTAAACAAAACAACCGTTGCGCTTAAAACCTTACTGGACAATACAGAAGAGGGCTTTTTAACCTTTTCAGAATCTTTGATTATCGATCCTGAATACTCTTTACAATGTGAAGCAATGTTTGGCAAAAGGATCTCCAACCGTTCTATCTCTGCGATTCTTGGTAATGAAAAACCTGAAGCTATTGATTTTTTGGATAAGGTATTTACAAAAATTATGCATGAGGATAAACCCTATGCCATTGATATGTACATTTCCCTGCTTCCTGAAATCATCACAATCGATTCAAAAACGATACAGTTGAATTATAAGCTGATTGATACCGATTCTGAAGGACGAAAGATTATGGTTATTCTCCATGATATCTCCGAAAAAGTGGAGCTACAGAATGAGATTGAAAACGAAAGAAATATCCTTAAAATGGTCATCAAAGTCTTGAATTCCCGAGAGGACTATCTGGAACTCATCCGCGATTTTCGCGATTTTACCATGAACGGCATGGAACAAATTTGTACCAGTCAACTAACCAACGAAGACAAGATTGCCGAAATATTCAGAATGATTCACACCTATAAAGGAAGTTTTGCCAATTTCGATACAATAAACGCAGTTACTTCGCTTCACGCATTTGAAACCGTTTTAAATGATAAGAGAAAAACACTCGCTCAATATAACAGCAATCAACTGGTGGATTTTTTCAATTCATATGATTTCAACTCATGGATTAGAAAAGATATTGACATTATAAGAGAACTACTGGGATCTGATTTCTTCGCTTTGGAACAAAAATTATCCATCGATCCCGATCGAATTTACGAATTAGAAAATAAGATTGCAGAAAGCGAATTGGGAGAAGAAGGACGAGAATTTCTAATAGAATTAAAGCGTTTGAGATATACCTCTTTTACTGAACTTCTGTCTTATTATAAAAATTACACCAGTCAATTGGCTCAGAGAATGGGTAAATTCATCAATCCGGTGATCATCGAAGGTGAGAATATCCCAGTAGACAGGGAGCTGTACAAATCACTAATAAGATCTCTCACACATCTTTTCAGAAACAGCATATATCATGGCATCGAAAACCCTGAAGAACGTGCTCGAAAAGGTAAATCAGAATATGGTCAAATCAAAGTTGAAGTCAAACAAAAAGAAGAATTGATAAAACTCTTCATTCATGATGACGGCAGGGGTATTAATTTGGATGCTGTTTGCAAAACTGCTCTGGAAAAAGGCTTTGTTGAAAAAGAACAATTTGAACAAATGAGTGAATCTGAAAAATTGAACCTTATTCTAAAAGATCGTTTGAGTACCAGTAAAAAAGTATCAGATATTTCCGGAAGAGGTGTTGGTTTATCTGCCCTGAAACATGAGTTGGAAAAATTCCAGGGCGAGATTGAAATACAAACGAAAAAGGATAACGGTACAACCTTTAAACTCACCATTCCAATAAAAGAAGCGCATGAAATGCCGGAATTACCGATAAAGGCCATTCTGGATATGATAAAAAAAGAAGTTGATGATTATCTTGGTACTCAAAATATTGCCTTAAGTAAGATTAAGCAAGAACAGTTTTATGATGGGATAGAATTGTTCAGATATAATGCATTGATCCGATTAAGTGGTTCAGTTTACGCCACTGTCTTTTTGTCTGCAGAAAGAAAAATCGCAGAAATATTTGCATCCAAGCTACTGATGGATATTGATAGCAGTTCTTTGAGTGAAAGGGATATTTCCGACGGGGTTTGTGAACAATGTAATATCTTTGTTGGTAATGCCATGAGAGAAGCATCAAAAAAAGAAGCGGTTTTGTCCATTAGCTCACCTGTTTCTTTAAAATGTAACGATGGATGCTTAAATTATCCGGATAAGGAAAAACACATTTACAGTTTTCAAACGGAATATGGCATGATGAAATTCGGTGTAATTGAAAAATAAGGATTATTTTAGAAATTTCGTATTGCCACCTGAATTTATTATCTTATCAACCAAGGGCTTTAAGGCGAAACTCATTTCATCCGGATAATCACAAGCGCTTAAATCAAAATAGATATGAACATTTGGCATTGAAAGTAATCCTTGAACCGTACCCTCTAATTGCAAATATTGTCTGTTATTCAATGTTGTAAAGATTGTGATATAAAATACCCCATCTGTATTCGACACTTTATAAGGCATCTGTGAATGAGCATCCGTTTTCTTAGTTTCACTTTTCTCTTGAATTTCTCTATCGTGATCATCCTGTTTATTCTCTGGATTAAGCACATGCTGAATCGCTTTTAAGACCGCTGAAACTTTAAAAGGCTTTACGATATAGTGTTTGGCACCGCATTCCAGAGCCTTAAACACCATATGCTTTTGATCAAGTGCGGAAATCATAATGATATTGGCATTTGGATTTTCTTCTATAATAGCCTTCACTGCTTCAATCCCGGTCATTACAGGCATAGTAATATCCATGGTAACCAAATCCGGTTGATGTTTTCGGTAAAGATCCACCGCCTCTTTTCCGTTGGAAGCCTCGGCCACGATATTATACCCGGCCTGCTTCAATATATTTTTAAGATTTCTCCTCATTAATACCGAATCATCTGCAACAAGAATGTTCAAATCAATCAACTGCCTTTCCCTCTGAAATCCTTTGTTTGATTATTGGTAAAAACACATCTACTATCTTTGGATCAAACTGTTTTCCCTTGTTAGATTCCATTTCATTGATGGCATAATTCAAATCTAAAGCCTTTCTATACGCTCTGTTTCTCGTCATGGCATCCCATGTATCTGCCACAGCCAGAATTTTAGATACCGACGGGATTTCATCCCTTTTCATTGAATCGGGATATCCGCCACCGTCATAACGCTCATGATGAAATCTCACGTTTTGAGCAATCTTTGAGAGATACTTGGACTGTTTTAAGACTTCATATCCCCAAACAGGATGCTTTTTGATTATATCAAATTCTGATGAAGATAATTTCCCGGGTTTGTTCAAAATCGAACCAGGGATTAGAATTTTCCCGATATCATGAACCAATCCTGACCAATAAACCTCTTTTACGGCTTCTTCATCATATCCCATGGATTTGGCAATCTCCTGAGAAAGTTCTGCAACCATCTCTGAGTGTCCTCGAGTATATTCATCATGAATCTCCATCATTCGAATGATAGACAAGATAATCTCTTTTTGAAACTCTTCGTGCATTTGATTTAATCGCTGAAATGCCATAAAGGTAGCTGCAATATTACCCAGTGCACCAAACATCTTTAATGATTCGTTTGAAAAGCTGGCTTCGCTTTTTTGTGAAGTATCAAGAGCTATGGTCCCGGCTATATCTTCTCCTATATCAATCTCCATGATGGCGGTTTGATAGGTCCTTTTTGTTGCTTTGTAAAATTTAGGGAAGATTTCTTCGGGGAGTCTGTAATTTCGCCTTTCTATCCCATCAATAACAAAAACATTGGAGTCAAAGTACATGGTATCATCAGATGTTCTTGGATCAAGAAAATACTCTCTTTTCAATTCCAGTGAATTGAGCAAGGCAAAATCATGTCCGATGGCGTGTACATATCGCCATTCATCCTCCTTTATCAAAGCAACACTTCCGTATTCCGCCTCCGGAATAATAGCAACTGATTCTTCCAACAATTTTTTTAAAAATGTTTCATCTGAATCAGATTGTGATGCCATTTCTATCAGCCTGGAAGCGGCTTGAATAACATTTTCATAAAGTTCAACCGTTGAATACAATTTTTGAGTTTCCATTTCCGCTTCATTGGAACTCACTGTCAGTTCATCAACTTTTGATATGAGTCGTTTTAACTCTTCTTCATTTGATTGTTGACCCTTTATTTTCTTTTTTAATGACTGAATCACTACTAAAAGGTACAATGAAAAAGCAAGAAAAACGAATGTCAAAACGATAAACATCAAAATCCTCCAAACGGTTACATGATTGCTATTGGGATAACCAAAGACTTTCAGAAAGAAAAACTCAATGGATTATAACACAATTGCTGATTATTATCAGTGATTTCTTCCCTTACTGTTTATTTTCTATTCTTATATACTTTGATATGAAAGAAAACCAGAAAATATAAGGCTAATTGAATGAATTGAGTGTTGGCCATTTCAAATTGATTGTAAAAACCAACACAAAATATTAGTTGTAATAAATAAAAAAGAAAAAATAAAGGTTTGAAAGTTTTTGGCTGACCGTTATATAAAATAGATATTAAACTAAAAACGATAAAAAGAACAGGAGAAAGCCAGAGAAAAGTAGGATAGAATAATGCCCATAAAACTGCATAAAAAAGAGATAAAAGGATGTTTATAAAACCTTTTCTCTCTAATAAATAAATCAAAGTCAGCATATAGCCGGGGGTTAAGGCAAAAACGTCTCCAAAGACCAAATCCCATGACATTAGCAAATAGATCATGAAAAGATTTATGATTAGAATAAAACTATCTCGTTTTTTACTTTTTCTTTCAAACAATCTCTTTTTCAATGCTCACCTGCGCGTTTTTTCAAAAAAACCTATGATTTCTGATCGGAAATCAGTTACACCGCTTTTATACTTAATTTCTATAAAAGTGATTTCATATAATAACTGTTCAATCTCAGACTTGGAATATTGTGCCGCTAAATTGTCTTTTTTTTCGTTTCTGTTAAAAGAAAACCCAACGATTTTCGAAATTAATGGAATATTTGCTTGAGTCTTTGAAGCAATTTCTCTCAAATCATTGAAGGTATAATAATTACCTGACGAAAGCAATTTTATTTTCAAAATCAATGTGTAAACTGTAATTAAACGGTAGATAATCTGGATAGGATTGTATTCTCTCAAAACCTCATCCAATCTGTTCAACGTTTTGGTAGAATTTCTATTTGCAAAATCGCAAATAAAGTTTTGAAGATCTTCTTTAGCATAAGAGTAAAAAATTTCGTTAAAGATTTTCATATCAATTTTGTTTCCCACGGATAAATCAATAAATTTTGTCAGTTCGTTATGAATCTTCCACAAATCCTGCCCTGTATCATAAACCAAACGGCTGATTTGTTCTTCAGACAACTCCAATCCCATTTTTACGGCTTTGGAACGAACAAGTTCTTTCCACTCATTGTCTTTCCAAGGTTTTGGAAGTTGAAAGACTTCTTTATTCTTTTTCAACCCTTTCACAGTTTTCTCACTACCGATAAACAAAGCGCTGTTTTCAATTTCTTCAAGGATTTTTGATTGTGCCAATATCACATCCAACTTTTTTTTCGAAAGACCCTCGTGAAAATCGCAATAACAACAATAATCGGTTGAGAAGAGGGTCGGTCGATAAAGGGTAGGTAAAAATGACTCAAATTCATTCCAATCTTTGGATTTGAAGAATTTGAACTGCTGCTTTTCTTTTTCAGCCCAATTTTTGCAATATTGATATTTTGAAAAATCATCTGAACCCGTTAATACTTCAAGCATTTCATTTCCTTTTTAAAAATTTCCGTAATTATCTGACATTCAAACCACTTAACACTGTGAAAATGTACTCAATTTTAACAGCATCAAGGGTCATCTCAATATATTGATTTTCTAGTTCAAGATAAATCTTTTGCATTTGGTTGAGTTCTTCTTTAGTCATTTCACCGTTTACAATTTTTGATGTTGCACTGTTAATCTCTTTTTCCAAGCGTTGATACTCTTCTTTAACCTCTGGCATCACATCAATTAAAACATCATGCAGGAGTTTATTCTTTCTGATTTCAATTTCATCAATTTTGTCCGATACGGTTGCCTGAATCGGCTTTTCAAAATCATAAGCTCCCCCTAATCCAGCGGAAATTCCTTGGAGAAAGGTATTATAATCCGTTCTGAATAAGGCATAAAAAGAACTGTTCTTGCCCTGTTCCCCATTCAGAGAAAAAAGATTCAGATACCTGATAACGGCTGTTTGAACGATATCCTCATCAATTTTTTTTGATTGATATTGTGATAGCCCGGAAATTTGAGGTTCACCATCTGAAAGGGAGGACATTGCTTCCAATTTTATGGCAATATAAGCCATATCAACCCTTTCCAATTTTTCCTTGGCGGATGCAATCATATCGTCTTGTTGCTCAGTCAGCATTATTTTCTTTTTTAAATAGTCAAAGAATAATTCAATTGCTTCCAATTGGCGTTTTATAACGGACTTACTCGCCTCTTTATACCTTTTTTCAGCATCAGAAGGTTTTAAAAAATCATAACTGAGCCCTAGAGAAAATTGATAAGAATTATCAGAGGCAAAATCAGTCAAAAATGCAAAAGAGGTGGACAAATCCAATTTTTCAAACAATTTAATATTCGCTTGCCCCCCAATCAACCCATTCTGCATAAAAGGATCATAACCGGCTCTAATTTCTCCTTCAACTGAATTTAACCATTGTATATAAGGGATATCGTATTCTTGGAACGTTGTTTGTTCAACCCCTTTTAAGACCTCTTCAATCGTATATGAAAAAGCTATCGTACTTGCAAAGAACAAAATTATTAAGAAGAATTTTAAAGCTTTGATATCAACACCTCCAGTTAAAAAGCCCTTGTATCCGGTTCATAAGTGGATATTTCAAATGAATCCCTTATTTCCTCAACAGTTTTTCCACTGCCAAGTAATACCATCAATTTGATCTTGGCCTTCTGTCCGCTTTGCTCATGGCCTAAAATAACCCCAGCCTTTTTTAAAGAGGCACCACCACCTTCATAACCGTAAATATCCAAAACTCTTCCTTTGTAGCATCTTGAAACGAGAATAATGGGAATATTTTCTGCTACACACCTTTTAATTGGCTCTGTCAATTCCGGAGGTACATTTCCCCTGCCAAATCCCTCCAAAACGATTCCCTTGGTTCCCATTTCTCTGGCATAATCGATAAACTCACCTTTATCACCGGTGAAAGTCTTGATCAAAGTAGTCCTGGACTCAATGGCATCTGTCTTGATATACGTTCTTCTTAAGGATTTTCTAAAAAAGAAAACACCATCTTCATCTACAATCCCCAAAGGTCCAAACCCAGGAGAATCAAAGGTTGCAACGTTACTGGTATAAGTTTTAGTTACCTCTCTTGCAGCATGTATCTCGTCGTTTAAACAAATAACTGTTCCACACCCCGTTGAATATTTTGACGCTGCAACTTCTACTGATGAGAAAACATTTCTCGGACCATCCGTTCCCAATTCATTGATATTGCGCATGGCTGCAGTCAGGATAATGGGCTTTTTTGTTTTAACAGTCAGATCCAACATATAAGCCGTTTCCTCAAGTGTATCTGTTCCATGTGTTATCACCACGCCATTTACATCCTGCTCATCAACCAGCTTTTGAACCAATTTTGAAAGCTCAAACATCTTTTCGGGCGTCATATGAGGACTGGGAAGATTACAAAAATCAATTGTTTCGATTCTTCCAAACTCATCCAATCCCGAAAGATCCGATATCTCTTGATTGCCTAAATGAGAGGGTATAACCACATCGCTTTCCTTTCTCATGGCGATGGTTCCCCCTGTCGTTATGATAATAATCTTTTTTTTCATTTTTTCCCCCGTATTCTAATTTTCTCTTTTTGTTCCCAATCCATTCCGTCAAAATCTAAAATTCGGATCCCCTCCAATTTTTTCAACTGTTTTAGAAAGGGATAATCAAGATTTTTCATCGTGAAAAAGGAAAAAGGGGCATCCATTATCGCCTTGTAGATACCCCTCTGTAAGTTTTTGGATAATTGTTCCAAAAAACCAATCTCATCTGCTACAAATATTTTCGATTTCATGTCCATTTGCAAGAGTATTTCACCAATTCTGTTCAGGTTCTCCAAAAAAGGGTTCATTGAGCGTTTTCCTGTCTTATAGGCCATCAAGACTCTTTCTTCATCCAGATTGATCCATTCCAACCACAAAGCTCTCGAGTCTAAAAAATATGTCTTGAATCCTGCAAAAGGCAATTGATCTTTTTTTATCTCATCAACAACCGCCTGAAAACAGGTTGATTTTCCTGATCCCCTGCTTCCAATGATGGCGATCCTACGTTGAGGCATCTTTAATAATTTCAGGTAAAGCTTCAATGGCCTGTTCCAAATTTTCAACCTTTTTTCCACCGGCTTGGGCGAAATCGGGTCTTCCTCCGCCACCTCCGCCTAATATGGCAGCAAGGCTTTTTGCCATTTTTCCTGCATGAAGACGTTTACCAGCAATGTCATCACTTACTTTTACAATAAACGAAACACTTTCGGATTGCTTGTTAAAGATGCAAATAACGCCTCCATTAACTTTCTTAATGGCGTTATCGGCAACGGTACGCATTACTGTTTGATTGGAATCCTCTTGAATGATGGAGAGGTATTTGATGCCATCAATTTCTTTGATCCTGCTCTCAAGAATATCACGGATATTTTGTCTGCTGAGTTTTTCTTCCAACTCTGTTGCTTTTCTTTGAAGTTCTTTGTTCTGTTCCATAATCTTTTTCACACTGTCAACCAGAGCAGATGAATCAGAATTTAAATGAATAGCTGCTTCAGATAAAATTTTCTGTTGCTCGCCTATTATCTCAAGAGTGTTCCATCCGGTGCTTCCTTCGATTCTTCTTACACCGGAAGATATTCCGGTTTCACTTTTTATCTTAAAAGGACCGATTTGACCGGTGTTTTTAATATGTGTGCCACCGCAAAGTTCTGCGCTGAAATCACCCATTTTCACAACTCTTACGGTGTGAGAATACTTCTCATCAAATAGTGCTATTACTCCGGATTTTTTGGCATCCTCAAGATTCATAATATCCGTGCTGACGCTCATGGCTCGCATGATTTGTTCATTGACCAATTGTTCAATGTTTTCTATTTCGTCGCTACTTAGCGGCTTGAAATGAGAAAAGTCAAATCTTAACCGATTGGGAGATACCAGGGATCCGGCCTGTTTTACATGTGATCCCAAAACCCTTTTTAATGCTTCATGTAGTAAATGCGTGGCGCTGTGATTTCTGGCTGTTGCCAATCGGGTCATATTATCCACTTCCAAAGTGACCCGGTCGCCCTTTTTGATTGCCCCTTTTTCAACTGTCACTCGATGGACAATGACTTTATTGTATGGGTTAAATACCTCCAACACGTTGGCTCTAAACCCGTGATTGTAAATGATTCCCTTATCTGAAACCTGTCCGCCTTTTTCATCGTAAAACGGTGTGATACGAACGACAATATCACCTGTTTGACCTTCGGTAAGTTCATCCACCAATTCATCTTCTTTCAACAAAAAGAGCACTTGTGATTCTTCAGTAAGTCTGTCATATCCAATAAATTCAATTGAAGATATGGAATCGGGATTCAACTGTTCATATACTTTGGCAACTTTAGTATATTCCTTATCACCTCTGGCATCCCTTGCCTGTTTTCGCTGTTGATTCATCAATTCTCTATATCCGTCCAGGTCTACACTGACACCTTTTTCTCCAGCAATTTCCCTTGTCACTTCAACTGGGAATCCATAGGTATCGTAGAGCTTAAAAGCATCTGCAGCACTAAGCGTGGCCTTTTCACAATTCTCACGCTTGGATTCTTTTAACAGGTTATCGATCATTTCCAACCCTTGCTCCATGGTTCTGACAAATTTCTTTTCTTCTTCAAGGATAATTTGTGTAATGATTTCGCTTTTCTCACTAAGTTCAGGATATTGAATCCCCATGATTTCAACCACCGGTTCCACCAATTTGAAAATAAAGGGATTTTTCATGCCATGAATCCACCCAAATGTTAAAGCACGGCGAATGATCCGCTTTAAAACATATCCCCTTCCTTCATTAGAAGGAATGACACCATCTGAGATCATAAAAACTGCAGAGCGTACATGATCCGAAATAACCCTTAGGGCTGTCATCTCCGCTTTCTTTCTGTGATAATCCATTCCTGTAAGCTTTTGTGTTTTTTCAATGACGGGTTTGAATAAATCAGTTTCAAAATTAGAATCAACACCCTGAATAATTGACGCCAATCGTTCCAAACCAAGACCGGTATCAATATTTTTCCTGGATAATGGTGTATAGGTACCATCTTCATTGTAATTAAACTCGGTGAAAACCAGATTGTAAAACTCCAAAAACCGCCCGCAATCACAGGCTGGACTGCAATGCTCGGGATCAGGGCAATCTGGATTTTCTCCTGTATCAAAGAAAATTTCCGAACAGGGGCCACACGGTCCGGTAGGACCAGCAGGTCCCCAATAGTTATCCTTTTTCCCCAAACGAATGATCTTTTCTTCTGGAAACCCAATCACATCACGCCAGATGGCATATGCTTCATCATCTTCATTATAAACACTGACCCAAAGTTTTTCCGGGGGCAATTCCAACTCCACTGTGGAAAATTCCCAAGCCCATTTGATTGCCTCTTCCTTAAAATAATCTCCAAAGGAGAAATTTCCCAACATTTCAAAAAAAGTATGATGGCGCTTGGTTTTACCAACTTCATCGATATCATTGGTCCGAACACATTTTTGACAAGTGGTCACTCTTTTATGGACGGGTTTTACTTTACCCCAAAAGATTGGTTTGAATTGAACCATTCCCGCTATTGTAAACAGCAATTGAGGATCGTTTGGTACCAAAGAGGAGCTGGGCATCCTAATATGTTGTTTGCTTTCATAATATTTCAAAAACCTTTCTCTAATTTCAGCAGCTGTCATGTATTTCAAGTTTTTCATACCTCCGATATCCGATTATTTTATCATTAAAAGAAGTAACAAAGTCAAAGGTCCAACAAAGACCAAAGAATCGATCCGATCAAGCAATCCACCGTGCCCAGGCATAATGTCACCTGAATCTTTGGTTTCATGATATCGTTTAATGGAGGATTCATATAAATCTCCCAATGTTGCCCCCCATGTAATAAAGAGGGTTAAAATAAGCAATTCCAGAACAGATAGTTCGATCCCCCTGCCATTTCCAAAAAAACTGATGGCGGGATAAATCCACTGTATAAACAGCGTAATGACTATCAACCCCAAAAAGGTAAAAAACATCCCCCCCAAGAGTCCCTCTACTGATTTTTTCGGGCTGATTTTTGGCATTAATTTGTGCTTGCCGTATTTGATTCCAACGAAAAATGCAAAGGAGTCGAATAACCAGGGAGAAGTGATGGCGTATAAGGAGTAAATCCAACCAAATGTTTTGTATATGTAGAGTATACAGGCTAAAGGTAAAGCTATGTAGAATATACCTAAAATGACGTTATTCATAATCTCGTTGATTTTGTTATGATCCTGATAGACAAAAACGCCTATTCCACCTAAAACAGGTATGATCAGAGCATAAACAATCATCAACCAGTCCAGTCTTTCAAAAAAAATACATACACCGGATAACAAAAATACACCGGGTATGAGTGCGATTAATACTCTGATTTCTCCAGCCATTACCTTTGGATTCTCAGTCGTCCTTTTATAAGCATTAAATAACAATTTCACGTATTCTGATCCGGATACCAGACAGGCAAGAAACCCCAGGATCACAATGGTCCAATAATTGTACAACAACAAAACTGAAGCAGTACCAAAAATGACCCCATACTTCCATCTGTTTCTCAATTCTTTTTTATCCGGTGACAATGCTATCAACTCCACACAAAACACGACTGAGTGTCTTTTATAAAACCTTTACAATCCTCCAAATCGTCTTTCACGTTTGGAATATTCTTCCAGAAGGCTTAAAAAAGTATCATGGTCCAGATCGGGCCACATCGTTTGAGTAAAAATCAACTCTGAATATGCCATCTGCCAAAGGAGAAAATTACTCAATCTCATCTCCCCACCTGTTCGAATCATTAAATCAGGATCCGGTACATCCGAAAGATTTAAAAACTTTCTGAAATGTTCCGGTTGATCATTTTTCAAATCTTCCTTTTTCAGTTCGCCATTTTCAAAGGCATGGAACATACGTAGTACCCCATCCCATATTTCCTGTCTTCCCCCATAATTCAATGCGATGATCATTTGAAAGTCATCGCAATGCTTTGAGTTCTTCTCGATGCTTCTTGCACATTCATAAGCATCCCTGGGAAGGGACTCAATATGTCCGGTAAAACGAATTCTGACACCTTTTTCTATCATTTCCGGTGATTTTTTTTCCAAGTAATAAATGAGTGTTTGGAAAAGAAACTCAACTTCTTCACCCGGACGTTTCCAGTTCTCGGTTGAAAAGGCAAACAGTGTGCAATATTGAATACCGATATCATTACATATTCGGACCATTTTTTCAGCAACATCTGCACCGGCTGCATGTCCTTCCGATCTTTCAAGACCTCTTTTATTGGCCCATCTCCCGTTGCCATCCATTATAAAGGCTACATGAGTGGGAATTTTTATATTCTGTAATCTTGATGAATCAGTCGACATTAAACTTCCATGATTTCTATTTCTTTTTCCTTAAACAACTCATCCATCTTACCAACGTATTCATCGGTAAGTTCCTGGATTTTATCTTCCAGTCTGTGTGCATCATCTTCAGGGATATCTCCGCTCTTTTGCTCATCTTTTACATCTTTAATTGCATCCCGCCGGATATTTCTGATAGAAACTTTTCCGGCTTCAATAATATCGTGAACCATTTTCACCAATTTTTTTCTCTGTTCTCCCGTTGGTGGCGGGAAGTTCAATCTTATACTGGTTCCATCGTTAATTGGAGTCAATCCCAGCTGAGATGCCATAATCGCCTTTTCAATTACCTTTAAGACTGATTTGTCCCAGGGTTTAACCACTAAAGATCTTTCAGCAACGGAAATACTGGCTATTTGAGGGATAGGTGTGGGTGTGTTGTAATAATCAGCTGTAATTTCCTCTAAGAGAGCCGGACTGGGTCTACCCGTTCGAATGTGTTTTAACTCATTTGCTATTGATTCAACACTTTTTTCCATTTTTGATTTTGCTTCGCTCAAATGTTTGTCCACTGTAATCTCCTTCCTATCTGTTATTTTTGATAAGTTTTTCTTTTACAAAACGTATTATAGCATAATAAAAAGGGACTATTTGAGATTTTTAATGAGGCTCTTCAAAAGAAGTTTTTGATTAATCGGTTTTGTTAGATAATCGTTTATCCCGCTTTTGAAAGATTTCTCTTTTTCCCTTTGAAAGACATGTGCACTCAATGCGATGACTGGTATGGCTTTAGTCTCCGGATTTCCTTTTATAATTTTAGTTGCCTCCATACCGTTCATTCCCGGCATTTGTATATCCATTAAGATCAAATTGGGTATTTCATTTTTTAAGGATTCCAATAAATCAATGGCGTTTTCGTGGGTTTTAACCTTACACCCATATCGTTTTAACACCTTTGCCAATAATTTTGCATTGACCGGGTCATCTTCAGCCACAAAAATCAACGGGTGTTTGTTTTTTATTTTTTCCAAATCATCTTCCATTGTTTGATTTACAAACTCTATCTTTTGAGGGGGTGCTTCTTTTATCGTCAAACTGAAATAAAAAGTTGTTCCCTTACCGGGGGCACTTTGAACTTTAATTTTAGAATTTAGAACCTTTGCAATCCCTTGACTAATTGCCAACCCAAGTCCGGTTCCTTCAAACTCACGGGTATAAGAATTATCCACTTGCGAAAATTTCTCAAACACATTTTCCTGCTTTTCTTCCGGAATACCAATACCGGAATCCATAACAAAAAAGGTCAGTTCAAAGCTTTCGGATGTTACTCTTTTGCCCTTTATGATAACTTTAACAAATCCTTCTTTTGTGAACTTAATGGCGTTGTAAATTAAATTTGAGAGAATGTGCAGAATCTTTTCGCGATCCAAAAAACAATACCGGGGAACATCGTCCTCAATGGCTGTAGAAAAGTTCAAGTGTTTTTGTTTGGCAAAAACAGTAAACTCACTTTTTATACCTTCCAACACCTGATAAAGATCCACATGCTCCATTTTAATCTCTTCCTGACTCTTTTCCAGTTTACTAATATCCAATAATTCATTGATAGTAGTCATTAACCTTTTTGAAGAAATCTGAATGATCGAAAGGTATTCTTCCAAATCAGGTTCCAGGGATTGATTTAAATCATTCATCAGGTTACTGGCCGTTATGATGCCATTCATGGGTGTTCTTAATTCATGGCTGATTTTTGCAATAAACTCGTCTTTCATAGCAGCAGCTTCATCTGCAGCTTTTTTTGCGTTTTTAAAGTATTCTTCGCGCATTCTGATTTTTGTAATATCAAACATGATTAAGATAATCTCGTTTTTTTCAGGAGCAGGAACTGCTAAAACATTTAAGATAAAATCTTCAAGGAGCGTAAGGGTAAAGGTATTATTTGTTCTGTTGGACCAGACCCGCTGAAATGTACTCTCATTTATCAAGGGCACACCATCAACAAAAATATCCCCAATATTGCGCTGTTTTTCAGTTAACTCAAATCGTTGTCTGAAAGCCTTGTTCATCCAAAGCACTTCACCTTTTTTGTTGAACCTGACAATCATTTCAGGAATCGATTGCATGATGAATTCGTTGGATTTGTAAAGATTTTCGTAGCGTTCTTCCGATTCTTTCATATCTTTAAAAGCCTTTTCCAGTTCCTGACGATGTTGTTCAATAACTTTGTTTTTTTGCTCAAGTATATTGTTATTTTGTTCAATTTCCTCATACGAGGCTTCCAATTCCTCATAACTGGAGATCAGATTTTCGTTTAACTTTTTCAGCTTTTCATTCATATGTAGGGATTCAGTGATATCTCTTCCCATTAAGAGATATTCGTCCTTCTCCTTATCAATACAGCTTATCATACAATCGATCGTTGTTTCGTTTTGATTAATAAACTTTGCCAGAAATCTTGCTTCACCTTCATGAGTGACGATTAACTGGCCTATCGTCATAGTGGAATCAGGGATTAAGACATCATCAATCATTTTCGTTTCCTGTTCATTGGATAACAGGCTTCTGCCGGCTTTGTTGATCTTATGAATGTTCCCCTTAGCTGACAGTAAAAAGATGATGTCTTTTGAATTTTCAAATATTTTCTTAAAAGTAATGTCGATATGCCTTTCTCTTCGATAAAAATCAAAGATGATCAAAGCCCCGGCTATCATAAAAAGGGCAAAGACAATTCGGATAATGAAATTTGTTATGGGATAATTCATGAACATCAGTTCCACTGTGGATAAAGGTGGATTTGAAGAAAAGAATGTCTTTAAGTCGTTAAAGTGTAATTTCATGATACTGGCATCAAAAATCCAGAAAAATACACTCCAAAGGATCACAAGGGGAATGAGAAAAAACCGCGTTTCTTCCATTTTTTTCAATTTAAAAAGCTTTCTTATAAAAGAAAAACCCGTTAACAAATCCGTTAGCAGTAACATGACAAATGCAACAGCGGTATGCTTGATGGTGATATAAACTAAAAAATCCCTGCTGACAGTATCTGGAGCTTCGGTCCATGGCGGAGGATTCAGTGAGATGAGTAAAGGAAAGACTGTCCAAAAACCCAATTCAATCACTAACCTGATAAAGCCCTCCTGTAAGTACTTGTTATGACATAAAACAGTTTTTGTGTTTGCCCTTCTTTTGTCGGACATGTAACCATGCCAAATAATCCAAATTGTGTAGACCGGAACTGAATAAAAGATACCATAACCATCGGATATCCATAACAACCACATGGTTTGAGTACTTCCAAACAGCGCTGTTAACAGTCCATACCTCAACCCCCATATTTGGGCAATAAAAAGCGCAGTAAAAATACCCGGTAAGATTGAGAATTTGATAGCGTTAATCGTTACATCAATTGGAATCAGATTGATTAAAAATCCCATCAATCCCATAAGAATACTGATTTTTATTTTATAACTATCCCATTTTCTAACGCCATTCAAAAGAAAGACCCCTTATTTTATTTTAAAACCGCAAGAAACCATGAATCGGTGGAATGCCGCTTTCCCTTGTTGATTGTTTTTATAGACACCGGCATCCTCGAGAACCCTGGTGAACAGCCTGCCTATTTCAAATCGAATTTTTTCAATTACTTCATCCTTGTTGCCGTTTATATTGTTGTTCTTCATCTCTTCAATCCATTTTTTATGCTTATAAAGCGGATGTTCTTCTTTGATAGCAGCCAATTGCACCATTTTCTTGTCGTTAGTCAGATATTCGGTAATGTCCTCAATCTCCCGTTCAAGTCTTCCCGGTAATATGGCCAGTCCCATTACTTCAATCAAGCCTATATTTTCCTTTTTAATATGATGCAACTCAGGATGAGGGTGGAATAAGCCCCTTGGGAATTCCTCTGTCGTTCGATTGTTTCTCAAAACCACATCAATTTCATACTCGCCATCAGAGTTTATGCGGGTTATTGGTGTAATGGTATTATGCGGGATGGTTTTACCGTTTTCGATGCTCTTATGAAGAATAGCTACCTCTTTATCTGAGTAAGTTCTCCAATGTTTGAGTATTTTTTCTGACAAATCCACCAGGGACCTTTTATCTTTTGAGCTCATTCTGATGCATGATAGAGGCCAATGGAGAATACCAGCTTTTACAGTTGTAACACCTACATCGTACTCCCGATCGATTTTAGCATTTACCATAGGCATTTTGTATCGACCACCCTGATAATGCTCATGTTCTAAAATGGATCCACCTACAATGGGCAAATCGGTATTTGAACCAATAAAATAATGAGGAAATTTCTCCAAAAACTGAAATAACCGTTCAAACGTTTGTCTGCAGATATGCATGGGTTTATGCGTTTCATAAATGAGAATACAATGCTCATCATAATAGACGTATGGGGAATATTGGAAATACCAATTTTCATTACAAAGTTCAACGGGAATCAATCGATGATTCTGTCTGGCAGGACGTTTTGCGTTTCCCTGAAAACCCATGTTCTCGATGCATAGTACACATTTGGGATAACTCGTGGCGGGTGTGTTGATGGCTTTTTTCAGTTCCAGCGGATCTTTTTCCGGTTTGGACAGGTTGATGGTGATTTCTATTTCACCATACTCTGTTTCCACTGTCCAATGTCTGTTTTTTCTGATCCTGTCCATCCTGATATAATTGACATCCTGATTCAAATTGTAGAAATAATCAGTGGCAGCTTCTGCTCCTTTTGACGATATTAATTCTTTAAAATACCTGATTACATGAGAAGGAGCTGGAGTTAACAAACCCATGATCTTTGTATCCAATAAATCCTTTTGTGTGACGCTATTTTCAATCATACCCCTTCTAACGGCATCATTCAAAAGATGATTCAATATTTCATGTAAATCGGGTTCGCTAATTTGTAATTCTCCTTCAAAGGGTGTATCCACATTTAATAAAGTCATTAGATTGTTTCTGAGATAAATGGTTTCCAATTTCGCTACCGGTTCAGGTTGGGTTGCTATCAGGCCTTTTCTTTTTGCATAATCCAAGAGTCTTTCAATTTCATAAGCGGTGTTGATGTACGGCATTGATCTCCCCCTGTTTATTCTTTTGATTTTAGTATTTTTTCTGTCATGATGAAATTGACCACATCAGCGTTTCTGGGCACTGCCAAGTGATCAAGATTCATAAAGTGATGCCTTTGCTGACCTTTGTCAATACCCCACATTTGCTGAGAATAGAGATTGACAACGCCATCGTTTCTTCCGTGGCGAGACAGATTATCCATGGTTTGATGTGAAAGATTCTCGCCAAGTATCCGCATCAGGTTGTATGTAATGGAAAGCCCTTGAGTAATATCCGTTGACTGGTCTGTCAACTCTGCAGAAATAAGAGACAATTTATCCAAATAGGCATCTGATTCGTTCAGTTGATTGATTAAGGGATCACTAACAAAAAGGGCTTCAAAATCAGGATTTTTCGTTTCATAGTATAAATAAATGCCCAGTGATTCACAATAGTCTTTTGGTGTATATAACATACACATTCCCCCGGGAAAAGGATCAAGAAAACGGAGCATTTCGGTAAATAATTTACCCACCATTTCCGGATGATTTCTGGCAAAAAAGACCATCAACTCAGCACTCTTTTCCGATTCTGTTCCATTAACAAAAGAAGCTATAAAATTCCCCAAAGTTAGCTCCAGATTGGGCGGGTTATCTGATTTAACCTTTAATACCGCCTCCATCAAAGCGGGGTTAATGGTAAGAATGAAATTTTGTGCAATTGTACCCAAATGTGGTGTATCAAGGGTCGTTAACCCATTGACATAATCTCCAAAATATTCGATTTTTTCCCTATCTGAAAGCCTGTATCCATGATTTAAACAATATCTTGACACAAGTCCGCCCATACTGGAGGCAACGATGTGAATGTCTTTATAAGCTGTGTGTATATTATTCTCGAAGATGATTTCAGAAAGTATCGCACCATACTCTTGAGCATCAAGAACGGATGTATCGTAAATAAATTCATAAAAGTCATAACCCAAAAAATCTTCCGGATGGGAATTGACATACTCATAAAAACCATTCCATACATCCATCCTGCTCTGATTTCTCCAAACAGCTTCAACTTGAGGCATGATGTCCGAATTATCGTCAAAGTAAGGAATGTTTTGCTTTCCATGAACAAAGATAATGGCTTTATCCCCTCTTTGGTAAGTTGAAGGAATACTCATTTCCTTTGAATATAATTCCACGGGATATCTTGCCAAATTATATTCAATGTTAGACGGGTCTTTCTCGATTTCATTTAAAATCACAGTGGGAATATTACCCGCAAAAAGATCATCAAGTGCTAAATAGCCAACATTGGTATTTTCTATTTTTATTTTCAAACGCTTATTTCCGGAAGGTTTCATACGGTACAAGTCATGGAATGCATGCATTTTCAGATATTTTGTGATCTCTACCGTTACGTTTTCAGCATTTATTTCCTGTTCAAGCTCTTTAATACTAAAACCGGTTAAAATGATTGTTTTCAACGCTCTTAAAATGGTTCTGGTTAAATGATTCGCAGCGGTATGAAAAAAATCCAACAGAATAAGCGGATCATCTCTTGTAGTTTCTGAGGGAAACACAGGATATACTTTCGTAAATTTTTCTTCCTGGTCAGATGACAGGCGAACAGTTGAATCCACTACCGCAAAGTGAACATCCAGTTTTTTTATCTCAAGTGGTTCGATGAGCTCGATTTGTTGATAACTTTTTTTTACCAGTCCTGTTGTTATTTCCGTTAGTTCTTGTTTTTTAGTTTGGCTTAAGGCCTTAAATAAGGGATAGGTATTTTCATGAGAGGACAAGAGGGCAATGGTGGTATTCACATTTGCTTTTAATTGCCTAATAATCGTATCTGTATAAATTGTAATATCTTGATAATCGTGTTTTCTGTTGACTAAAACGTCTACAATTTGGACTTTTGCCTCTTGCGTTCCGTTTCTATTTAATTGTTCCAGTATTTCTAAAGCGATGATTTCAAACATGGTATATTTTTGCAGCAGTGAGCATAATGAAGATATTTCCATCACACCATAACTTTTGGAAAATTCCAGATTCAACCTTTTTAAATCATCGTTAATCTTTCTTGAAGCATATTCCAGAAAATTTAAGTTGATTTGCAAGCAGCAGGCATTCTCCAGCGTATTATCTTTGAAATAATTTTGCCAGGGTGAACTTTTAAAAACAATCCCGCTCTTTTTAAACATCTCTTGTTGGAAGTCTTTGTAGAGTAGGAAAAAAGACAACCATTCAATCTGTGAATGATAATTTGATATCTCCTGAAAAATATAATCATAAGCCGTTTTAAAAATCTTGTCTTTTTCCTCTTCGTAAACGGTTGGTTTTACCTCAATCTCCTGTTTGTTGATGTAGCGTTCAAGGTTATTGGAAAAAAGATTCATCATCCGATTTAACTGTGTTAAATAATCAGTCACCACACTAGACTTATTGCCTGATTTAAAATCCTGGTTTTTTGAATTGGTAAGTGATGAAATGTTCTTCAGAAAAAAATCAATATAGCTCATATCATCAAGTAAAAGCTTATTATAAGAATAACGTTGCATCAATTCCGATTCTTCAAACAAAGAAGATTGAATTTGCAGATAAACCCTTACAGCCTTTTCCGAGTATGCATCACGGGTAGTTTGAAAATCTTTTATATCGTAGAAGGCCAACGATTGATCTTCAAGTAATAAGGCACATACTTTCCTATTTTCAGTATCAATTAAGAATAAACGTTTGAAAGGAATTGTCTCTAAAACTTCCCGTATCTGCTCCTCACCCAACTGAGAAGAATAAGCCAGCGATTTGAAGGGATCATCCCCTAATTCCTGTAAAGTAGCTGCTAAACTAATTGTGATACAACAACATATGAAAAAGATGATTAAAAAACGTTTCATTGTTTCTCCTTTCTACCCTTATGATAAACCGTTTTAATCCATAAACAGGATTTTCTTACCTCTCCAATAATCACCGTTCCGGAATTTGTAAATTTCAGACGACCATTCTTCTGGATTTGACATTGAGTAGTCGGATCATCGATCATACTTTTTACAGCTAAGATATCAATGTTTCTCTCCATTGAACGATTTGAAGCGTGTACCTCATAACAGACCTCTATCCCTAGCAGTTCTGAAATCAACGGTTTCACCTCTGTCTCCTTTTAGACCATTAACCTGACCGGTGCTATAACAGAACTTTCTTGTCTCATTTTGTTTTCTTTTTAGCTGTTTAATAATTGTTAACATACGAGAGAATTATATCATAGAAGTTTTTTTCTAAACAACGTTTATCTGGTATAATCGATTAGTGAAGTTAACTGCTTCACAAGGGTTTTTCATGCAAGTATAAAGAGAGGTACAGTCATGAGAAGGGTTTTTATCAGCGATATGCATATAGGTGATGGATTGATCTGTGATAACTTCATCTTCGATGATGAGTTGGAAAAATTGTTACTGGATTTAATTGCAAGCGGTGAGGAAACTGAGCTTGTTATTGTGGGAGATGGCCTTGAATTAATGGAAAGCAAAGTCGTAAAAGATTTGGGCCTGATACCTTTCAACCAACTTCAGGAACAGATCGATCCTATCGTTATCAACAACATCGTGAACAATCACCCCAAGGTATTTAATGCCTTATCCAAATTTTGCAGGAGAAACCGACTCGTATACGTCATTGGCAATCATGATTATTATTTCCATACTAACCCCAAATTGAGAAAAAGATTCAAGGAGCTGATGGGATCAGGTGAAAATATTCATTTCGTTCCTTATTTTTATGACAGAAATTGGGGAGTATTTGCCATACACGGTAACAACTTTGATCCGGGTAATCGTTTCGGGAAGGATAAAGACGGTGAATTAATCCCTCCCATTGGCGATTATATGACCCGATATATGATGATCAATTTTCGAGAGATCCTAATCAATGGAGACGTACCGGAGCACATCCCTCATGATTACGATGATGTACAACCCAATATGGATGTATTTGAATGGTTTTCAACCATGATGAAGACCTATGATATGGGAATCAACCTGGTGGAACTTTGGATGGAAGAACTCTTAAAAATGTTAAAAACAGTACAAGCAAAACACTGGATCAAATCCAATTACCCCATTGCCCATCGTTTCTCGAACCTGTTCATTAAAAGCAACCGGGGCATTAAACTGGGCAGGATTATGGTAGGACTTGTCTCAAAAGTACGATCGTTGAAACGGACTAATTACATGAAAACCAAAGCGGAGAAAATTCTGAATCGGGCATTTGAAAATCCCAAGAAATATGGATTCAAGGAAAGGGATTTTTACGGTTATTGTGATATGCCGGATATTGATTACGAAAATCTCAGGGGTTTGATTTTTGCCCATAGACATAAATTCGAGAATTACGTTTTGCCCAGTTATGGGCAAACCAGGTTTTATATTAACACAGGCACCTGGAGAACTGTCATTGAGCGTGATGGAAAGCGTAAAGGGAAATTCCTGAAGCGTTCTGAACTGGCATACGTGTTCATTGACGATTCCGAAGAAGACCTCTCTATTAATGCCGTCACACAAAACAGAATCAGGAACAAAATAGCCGATCTATCTGAAAAAGAGGTGGTTTGAAAGTGAGAAGATTTTTCCTGATTGACGGAACAGGCCTCGTATATCGGGCTTTTTTCGCCATCAGAAATTTAAATACCTCAACCGGCGAACCCGTTAATGCCCTTTACGGTCTTTCCAGGATGTTAACCAAACTGTTAAAGGAAAAGGTTGAGAAGGATGACCGAATCGTATTTTTTATGGATAGGGCCAGAAAAACATTTCGTACCGAAATGTATCAGGAATACAAAGCCAACCGATCAGAGATGCCTGAAGAACTGAGATTCCAAATGGCCTTTGTAGAGGATTTGGTTAAATCATTTGGCATCAATGTGCTCTCGGTAGAAAATTATGAAGCTGATGATTTAATCGCCACATTTACCAAGGCATTTAAGAACGATTCGGATCTTTTTGAAATTGTTACCAGTGATAAAGATCTCTTTCAGTTGATATCAGACAATGTCAGAATTTTACGGGCGGAAAAAGGAGTTACTCAACTGAAAGAGTACGATCGGGATGCCTTTTACGAAAAATACGGATTTGAGCCTTCTCAAATGATCGATTATTTGTCTCTAATGGGTGATTCCTCAGATAATATTCCGGGTATCAAAGGAATTGGTGACAAACGGGCAAAAGAGCTAATCTCGAAATTCGGGTCTTTGGAGGATATTTACAAAAATTTGGATAAAGTTACAAAGGCCAATAAAAAAAGGTTGGAAGAATCCAAAGAAGCTGGTTTTTTGAGTAAAAAACTTGTTCAATTAAAAGATGATGTCTCCCTTGAGGATGATTATGCCAATCCCTCTAAATACAGTTATTCAGGGATCAATTTGAGTGAGATGACACAACTTTTCAACAAATTCCAGTTTGATTCGCTGTTATCCGAATGGGCTGACAAAGCCAACACACAGGGCCTTTTGTTTGAAGAACAATCCCCTGAGAAAAAGGAAGAAAAACCTACTGCTTATCAAACCATTACAAGAGACGATTTCCCGAATTGGCTGGAAACATTGAAAAAACAAAAGCAATTCGCCTTTGACACGGAAACCACATCCTTAAATGTTCGTGAAGCCGAACTGGTAGGTGTTTCCTTTTCATGGGGAGAAGATAATACTTATTATCTACCTTTGGGGCACAATAATAAAAGCGATCAATCCAAAAACCTTGATATGGAAAGGTTAAAGGATATTTTAAAGGCGACCGAAGATGCACTAGTCATTGGACATAATTTAAAATACGATTTAGCCATATTGATGAATCGTGGTTTTCCCCTACCCATAAAATATTTTGACACCATGATCGCCTCTTATCTTCTAAATCCAGACAAGGGAAAACACGGACTGGATTTGTTAGCCATGGAAGAGTTTTCCCATAAGATGATCTCATATAATGAGGTGATTTCACAATCCTCCGGGGCTTCAGATTTTTCTCAAGTCAGTGTTGAAGAGGCAACGTTGTATTCAGGAGAAGATGCTGATTTCACTTACCGGCTTTACAAACTGTTTGAAAAAAGACTGGAAGAAGAAGGTCTGACAGAATTGTTCCGGGAGATGGAAATGCCGCTTTTAAAGGTCCTCATTCATATGGAGGATAACGGGGTATATTTTGATCAAGACTATTTGAAAACACTCTCAAAAAAGACTGGGAAACTCATCAAAGAGATAAAAAAACAAATTTACGAGATAGCAGGAGCTGAATTTAACCTGAATTCACCCATACAATTGGGTGAGATTCTCTTCGATAAATTGGGACTCCCCTCCCAGGGAAAAACTGCTAAAAGCAAGAACTATAAAACAGGTCGGGAAGTCCTTGAAAAACTGGCCGGGGATTACAAAATTGCCAAGCTGATGTTGGAATATCGAAAATATTCCAAATTGAAATCCACTTATATTGATGCTATTCCAAGTTATATTTCAAAAAAAACCGGCAGAGTGCATTCCTCTTTCAATCAGATTGGTACCGCTACAGGCCGATTAAGCAGTAGTGACCCTAATCTTCAGAATCTCCCTATTAAGGAGGAAGAAGGTCGGGAGATCAGAAATGCCATCAAGCCACAGCGAGAGAATTGGAAGCTCATTAGTGCTGACTATTCACAAATTGAATTGAGGCTGATGGCACACATTTCTTCGGATGAAAATCTGATCCAAGCATTTAATGAAAATTTGGATGTCCATTCTTTCACCGCATCCAAGATCTTTTCAGTTGATATGGATCAAGTTACAAATGAACAAAGGGGTATCGGTAAAATGATCAATTTTTCAATCATTTACGGTATTTCCGCTTACGGTTTATCATCGCGAATCGGGATATCTATTCAGGAAGCCGATAGATTTATCTCAGAATATTTTAAAACCTATCCCAAAGTAAAAGAATATATGGAAGAAATAGAAAAGAAGGCAAAAAGAGACAAAGCAGTTCGTACGGTTTTTAACCGTTTGAGAAAAGTCAAATACATCGATGCATCCAATCGGCGTTTGCAACAGGAAGCAAAGCGCATGGCTATCAATTCTCCTGTCCAGGGCACTGCAGCTGATATAATGAAAGTGGCAATGATAAACGTTCAAGAACGGATTCTCGAAAAAAAATCTAACTGTATGATGATTATGCAGATACACGATGAAATTGTTTTAGAATGTCCGGATGGAGATGTTGAAGAGATGAAAAAAATGCTTGTTCGGGAAATGGAAAATGCCTATTTACTTAAAGTGCCACTAAAAGTGGATGTAGAAGTTTCAACAGAATTCTAATTCAGGAGGTCATGATATGAAATGGTTGGAATCTGTACCAAATTTTAGCGAAGGAAAAAATTCTGAAGTCCTTGAAAAGATAGTCAAATGTGCGGACAAATACGACAAGGTGTGGATTGTCAATTGGTCAATGGACAAGGATCACAATCGTTCAGTTGTCACAATGGTGGGTGAACCCTCACAGGTGGTTGAAACGCTTTATGATATGACAAAAACAGCTGCGAGCTTGATCGATTTAAGAAATCACAGAGGAGAGCACCCTCGGATGGGTGCGACAGATGTAATCCCTTTAATCCCCTTGAAAAATATGGATTATGCCGAATGCATTGAGTATTCCAAGGACTTGGCTCAAAGAATCGGAGAGGATTTAAAGATTCCTGTATACCTTTATGAGAAATCCGCAACGCGGATAGAACGAAAAAATCTGGCCACTATCAGAAAAGGACAATTTGAAGGCTTCAGCGAAAAGATACTCAATGAGAAATGGAAACCTGATTATGGACCAACTGATGCCATACATCCCAGTGCCGGTGTTGTAGCGGTGGGAGTTAGGGAATTTTTAATAGCTTACAACGTGAATCTGGCAACGGATAACTTGGACATCGCCAATGAAATAGCCAAAATGGTCCGTCATAAAAGCGGTGGGTTTCGTTACGTTAAGGCCATGGGCGTGGAATTAAAGGAAAAGGGCATTGTCCAGGTATCCATGAATCTGACAAACTTCAAAAAAACGAGTATTTACAGGGTTTTCGAAATGATAAAAGTGGAAGCAAAACGTTACGGTGTAAGTGTCCTAGGTTCTGAAATCGTTGGATTGGTTCCGTTACAGGCAATAACCGATACGATGGATTATTATCTGGGATTGGATGCTTTTGATATGACTCGGGTTATTGAATATCAACTGATGGAGATTTTGGAAAAGGAATAAATTAAAGAATAACCAATTGTGGAGGTAAGAGGATGCAGATAATAAAACTTCTTAGAACAAATTTTGAAGGAGATGAATATCTTGTAGAAACCGGAGGTGTCTACAAGCGCTCCAAGCAATTAAGGAGTTTTGTTTGCGGATCTTTCCAAGATCGTATCAATTCTCGCATAAAAACCCTTTATCAATTCCAAAACCGATTTATCCTGCCTGATTTTATGGATTTCAATTCCGCAGAACCTCTGTTCCTCTTCCCCTATCAGGGTGAAGAAAGCATAGATACTTTGCCTTTAGAGGATGGCCAAAAGATAGAAATTGCCATGCAGCTCATCGATTCCATGGAACTGTTGCATCACGTCACCGGTGAAGGATTCGGGATATGGGGATTTCCTCATTTGCTGGTCTCTGATCGGCTGCGCATACTCCCGCCTCTTTGGGTTAATTTTAACAAAGATGCTTTAAAATTCGTTTTAAACCGTGACAGTGTATTTGTTGCCCCGGAAATAATGGATGGCAAATGGCCCACCTCTGCTTCAGACACCTATGTTCTGGGAAGGATTTTGCAAAACCTCTTACCGGAGGAATTCAAGTATAAATTCAGAGCTGAATTGGCACAAATGACCGATGAAGATCCAAAGGCCAGGCCTTCTCATTTTGGTAGGTTGTTTACAGACAAGATTCAAATTGCAAGAGTTCATCAATCTTTGGACGGTTTGGTAAAGAGAGAATTGGTATCTTCTCATATTGTTGAAAGAGACAAGGATTTGAGAGAATTCAGTACTTATTTCGCGGACCTTCAAAGAGAAGAAACCGGATCCTATTTAATTCATGGCGGTTCCAGAGTGGGAAAAACAACTTTCTTAAATCTTATTCAGACCGATATGATAAATAACGGTTGGAAAACGCTCAAGGCGGGAGACACAAAGCATTTCTGTCAGGAATTGTTACAAATCACTGAAAACCCCGAATTTGCAGGGGTTAACATTGAAGATTTCCAGTATTTGTGGGATCTTCAGGATAATTACAATCTGGATCGTGTTGCACGTATTGTGGGTAAACTTGTTGGGATAATGGATCAAATAGCTATTCTGGTTGACGATTTTGAACAAATCGATGATGGATACAGGAAATTGTTGGATTATGTTCAATCCATGATTATTCCCTCTAAAGTTGTTATTATCGCAGCATCTACACAAAAAGAAGGAAAATTTACATTTTCTAAAAAATACCGCTTGGAACCTTTTAATAAAGAACAAACCACTAAGTTTCTGGAAATTCTACTGGGAAAACCTTTTACCAACAATTATGAACCTCAGGTGAATTGGATATACAATCTGACCAACGGTTTCCCAGGTCTTATATATAATTTCCTGATGTTGCTGAATTCTACCGGAAAACTAAATCTTAAAGAGGGTAAATGGGTCATAGAGGGAAATATCCACAACATTAAGGGTATGGAAGACTATGTGGAAAGATTATTTCAACAAATTAACCCCGTTGATAAAGACCTGCTTTCGTATTTTTCAGGATTATCAGAAAACTTTACTAAGGAAGAATTAAAGGCATTGTGCACAAATGCTGATCTAAATTCCAAGCAGGCTGAAGTGTCTCTTGTTAGGTTACAACGTGCCGGACTAATCATTAAAGAAGGAGAACGTTATCGCTTTACGCTTCATGATATTTGGGAAAAGGCTTATCAGAATTTAGATGAAAAGAAAAAGCAAATGATTCACCAAAACTTTTGCAAGGTTTCTCCGGATTATTCCAGAAAGGCTTGGCATTACCGTCAAATAGGCAAAAGAAGGGCTGCTGCCGCCATGTATTTAAGAGCAGGTTGTGCAAATTTCACAAATAACATGAGTTGGGCAATCGTTGAACAATACTTTCAAAATGCCTACGATCTCCTTGAGAAAAAGGAGATTACCGATGAGATGTTGATGCTCCCCTCTTTGCTAAATCTCCTCAAAGGGGATATTTTAGACGAAGCTGTCGCAGAGCGGTTTAAATCATCTCGGAGACTGAAATATCTCTATTTATACAACCTGGTATTGAAATGTGAGTTTGACAAAGTTGAAGAGGAATATCATGAGATTTATCCCAATGGAAATCCCCTTGAGACTTTTAGTGATTTTACAAATAACCTATCATACGTTTATAATCTTTATGAATCAGGAAAGATCGGGCAAGCCTCAGAAGAAATCAAGTACTTTTTTAACAAAGGGAAAAAAATTGACCGGTATCAATATCTGAACATTCTATACAAAAACCTCTTGGCAAAGATTGAATGGCGCAATAATCATTGGGATGAATCCGCAGTTTTATGCAAAGAAAATATGGAATCCGCTGAACAGCTGGAAATGAAGTTTCTTCTACCTCTCGTTTATTCATCTCTGGGAACGATTATGGACATCAATGGTCCTCATTATTCAAAACCAATTCTCCAAAAGGCCATTAAATATTCTGAAAAATACGGAATCCCCCAATTATCACTTAGACCTGCTCTCAATTTGGCAAACAGCTATCTTTATTCAGGAGATATCACCAGCATGTTCATTTTCATTGAAAAAAGCAGGGAAATATCCAGAACTTACAACGATAGAAATAATCTGGCATTAAGCTATCTCATTGAAGGGCTGTACCATTTATACAACAAGCAGTATAAAGAAGCCCTGGAAGATCTTGATAAGGCTATTGAAACAGTTGATTTTCCGGAAATCAGACAAAAAGCCATGCGATTTAAATACATGTGCCTGTTTTCAATGGGTGATATTGATAATATCGATCCTGATATTCTAGAAAAGCCGTTTGCAAAGGATTATGGGTTTCATGATGTTGTCAAATTGGCCTTGGCTGAGGATCCGGAAGAGATAAAAAAATACTTCAATCATTTCAAAGAGGCACATCACCTGTGGAAAGAAGAAATTGCCGTTGCTTTCAAAGAAAAACTATCAAAAAATTTTCCGGAAGAATTTGAGCGTTATTTGGAATCACTCATCCAATACTATTTGAAATCTCATTTAAAATTACCCATTGCATTGACAAATGAAGCTTTTGCTTATTTGTACAGGGAAATGGGGCAATATCGAAAGGCTAAGAAATTTGCGCGAAATGCGGTCGATATGTATAAAAATATGAAAATGATGTCCGCTGCCGAAAAGATCAATCGGGAAATGTTAATGGGCGAAAAAACACTGGAAGATTATGTGAATATCATATCCAATGCCCTTAGATCTGAAAAAAGAGAAATCATTCTCACCGATAACCTGCTCAGTCAATTCGAATCCAATTTAATCGCAAAGATCAATGAAATGGATGTTTTGCATGAAATTATAAACTTTTCCAAAACCATAACCGCATCAGCAGATCCGGAAGAGATACTGGCAGAATTTGTCAGTTGGATATTATCTTTTTCACCTATTCGAAAAATGATTATAGCGGTATTAAAAGATAACAGAGTCGTTTACAAAAGTTGGATGTCTTTGGCCAGTACCAAAAAAAGCGAAGAGCAACTTCTGATACAAAAGATGATGAAAAAAAGACAGGGATTTATCAGAACACCCTTTGAGGCAAAAGCTGAATTTTTTGTTGATGAAACTTATAAAGTCATGTTATATGCGGAAAACAGTAATTTAATGATGAGTAACGAAGAATTTGATCGATTTGCTCTCTTTATCGATAACCTGGAACCTATTATTTCCATGGCCATCAGAAATGCCATCTCCTATCGTTCAAGCATTCTCGATCCACTTACTGGATTATATACCCGATGGTATTACACAAGGCGACTTGAAGAGGAATTTGACAAAAGTAATCGTTTCGATTCAAATTTATCAGTCATTATGGCTGATTTGGATCATTTTAAAAGAATTAACGATGAGTTTGGACACAACGAGGGCGATGAAGTCTTAAAAACCATCGCAGCCATCATTAAAGATTCCGTCAGAAGTTATGATGTTGTCGGGCGTTACGGTGGAGAGGAGTTTGTGATCATTTTACCCGATACCAATATCACAGAAGGGAAGGAAGTAGCCGAAAGAATTCGTAAAAACGTAGAAATATGCGATCAGTTTAATTTTTATTTGACCATAAGTCTTGGAGTAACATGTACCGGAGAAAAGGATTACGAAAAGTATTTGGAAGTCGTTGCAGATGCCGACAGAGCACTTTATCATTCCAAGAATCATGGAAGGAATCAAGTTACATTATACGATCCCAAGGAAGAATGATGCGTAATTATCTGATTGCTTTTCCGGTTATTCTTCTGGCTGTTATTATTGGCTTTTCCAATGATTACAGTTTTACCATCACAGGCGAATTACCCGTTAGTAAACTGAATGCGCCTTCAGATATTTTTCGTTCAACGGGGGACTTTGGGTTTCAACCAAGAAAAAGGGCTTTAGATCTCACAACAGCCCCTCCTGTCGTTACACTTTCATTAAACCCACCTGAAAAACAGTCTGAAATTGTGTATTCACCAACAAAATCAATCATGATAATTGATATACTTGATCCTCCTCCTGGCAAACTTGAAGATGACAGGATTTTTTTTGATCAGGATCGGTTGCTTTTATTTCATAAACCCATAAAGTTCACTCTGAATCAACAAAGAACCGGGGGTATTGCTGTTAGCCTAATCGACCGGAAAGAACTTGAGATTCCTGAAATAAGCTATAACTCAAAATCAAGAACCTACCAAATTCCAGCACCTCCAAAAACAGAAATTGTCTTATTAGAAGAAGATCGAGTCTATCTATTGGAAGACGGTATCGGTTTCAATCCTCTGAAAGAATCAGCAAACGAACAAACCAGAATTTCCCTTGGAACCATTGATTTAAAAACGTTTCGGTTTGGATTTTCCAACCCATTCCTGAATGCCTTGATATCCAATGAAACCAATAGACTTTTCTTTAAAAATGATTCTCTTTTTATCGGGGCTGAAGCTTCCTTGGATCAAATAACAGCTCTTGCCTATTTTCCCGGATTTGCCTTTAGGATGCATTTGCTTGAAGATACCTTTGTGGTAAGAACCGTCACGGAATATGGACGCCTGCCATCATTTGACTTTGGTTTGGCGCTGATCAATACCACGCCCCTTCCTGTCATCAACTGGTATACCACCGGATCAAACAATCTTTTTTCTCTTGGATTGGATCTCTTTTCCCAAAGTTCGTATGGCTTGGGAATTCGCTTAAAAAATGACCCTTTCCTTATTCAAGGTGCAACCGGCTACGACTTTTCCAATGATGCGTTTCATGCTTTGATTGATGGCAAATTCACCTTTAACCGGGGGCTATTTAATGCGTCTCTTTCATATAACAATGGAATTTCAGTTAACCTCGGGGCAGATTATCAATTAATCAAAAGCCATCCTTTTTCCATGACTATTTATGGTAATATAGACTACCAAAAAGACTGGCTTTTTTCAGCCGGTACAAAAATGCGCTTAGGAGATATTGATTTGAACGTCAAAATAAAATTTATTACCGGAGGTTTATCTTTTGATGTTGAAGCCGGATACTCGTTCTGAAAAAATACTTGAATATGATCTATATGTAAAAATGCCTCTTAAAGAGGCCCATTTGCTTGGCTATCTTTCAGAATCTTATGACAATGTAATGAACATCAGGCATGCGGGGGTTGATGACGGCACCGTTAAGGTAATCGTCCCGGCTGATCTTATGGATGAGGTCATGGAAATGCTGGACCTGTTAAAAGATGAAATTAACCTGGAAGTGGTGAGATATGAGCCGAATCCGGGACATCCTTAGTCTTCCTTCTCCACGGGAACATTACCCGTCAATTTACGACATCGATTTTCAGAGACTCAAACGGCTGGGTATTAATACCCTGCTATTTGATTACGACAATACCCTTGCACCCTGGAAAAGTATTTCTGTCGGTAAGCAAACCATCTCTTTATTTGAAAAACTGCTAAATAACCGATTCAAGGTTTGTGTTGTCACGAATGCCCCCGCCAATCGTGCCGGTGATTTGTTGGATTACTTTGGTGGAAAGGTACCTGTTTTTGGACAAATGAAGAAACCCGGTATCAAAAAACTCTCAAAAGTACTGGAATTCCTCCATTCCAAACCCCAGGAAACCGCATTAACCGGCGATCTTTTTTTTACAGATATCATTGCCGGAAATCGGATGAAAATGTATACCATTCTTGTCAATCCCTATTCTCATTATACAAAAGAGGTGTCCAATTTTATTGGAAAGGCAGCTTATAAAATGACCCGTTGGAGTTATTTGTTTTATTTTTACACCATCGGGTGGTTTTTCAGACTATCTCATCTCATTAGCCCTCAAGCAAGGGTGGCAAAATGGCAGGATGTTGATTTTGAAAAATTTTGGGAAGATGGTTATAAAAATATCATCTTTGATATGGATAACACCTTGGCCAGATGGAAAGAAAAAGACTTACCGCAAGATGCCATTGACAAAATGAAAGAATTGGTTTTAAAAGGATATCAACTCATCATCATGTCCAACACAAGACATGTTGAACGTTTAAGACTCATCAGTCAGAAGGTTGGTCCGGGGATGAAAGCCTATGGAAAGGTTAAGAAACCTTTTTTAACAAAAGCAAGAGCCATCATGAAAAGAGAAGCGCTCAAAAATTCTGAAACCATTTTTATTGGTGATCAACTCTTTACCGATATATTGACCGGTAATTTATTAAAAACCTACACGATAAAAGTGGAACCCATTGATTTGGAACATGAATTTCCGGTCACAAAATTTCTGAGAAAACTGGAGAGAATCTTTGATAGAAAAAGGAAGGCAGGAAAAAAAGGTGATGAATAGAAGGATGATTCAACAATGAAGTGCCATGGTTGTGGAGTGGAATTACAATCAGATGACCCTAAAAAAATAGGTTATATCCCTGAAAACGCACTGTTAGAAAGAAGTGAACCCCTGTGTCAGAGGTGTTACCGCATTAAACATTATTCTGACAACATTGCTCCTGAAGTTGTTCATTACTCACTCTCTGATTTGAAAACCATTTCAGGAGAATGTGATGTTACTTTTGTAGTGGTGGATTTATTGGATATAGCAGGAACATGGAGCAAAGAGATTCAAAAAGCGGTAAAGAGTGAGCTTTTTATTATATTAAACAAATTTGACCTGATTCCCAAACATATCTACGCCAAACAAATCGTGGAATGGTTTGCTGCTGTATATGGGATCAATCCCAAACAAATCCAACCGGTAAGCAGTGTCAATAATTTTGGTGTCAAAGCCTTAACCGAAAAGATAAATCAAACAAAAAAATGTTGTTTTACCGGGGCAACCAATGCTGGTAAATCGACGTTATTAAACAGGATTATTTCAAAAGAAGGTTTGAGCGAATCCACAGCAAGTCCTTTTTCGGGAACAACCTTGGGCAGGGTGAAGCGGACTATGAACACCGGTACAACTATCATCGACACCCCCGGAATAGAAGTTAAACAAAGAATGATGCAATTCATCAAACCAGAAGAAAGGCATTTAATCTTTAAAACAGACCGTTTAACCAGAAAAACCTATAAGCCTGATCCCGGAAGAACGATCTTCTTTGGTGGGTTGTGCAGAATTGACATTCTCAATACTGCACGAAATGGTTATCAACCCATATTTCAAATGTTTTCCGGACATAACATCATCTATCATTTAACCAATCAAAAAAAGGCCGGAGAATTACATAAAAATCAATTTGGTAAGATGCTGAAACCACCTTTCTCTGAAATGCCTTACGAATCAATCAACTGGCAACAACATCAATTAATCATCAATGAAGGAATGGATTTGGCTATATCAGGATTGGGCTGGGTTAACGTAAAACGAGGTCCCCTTGAAATCAATCTCATCGTACCCGAAGGATTAGGTTTTCATCAACGAAAAGCATTGTTTATTAAGGAACGTTAAAGAGATAAAAATACTTGCCGATAATTATCAGTATACTCACATATTGGATTCCAGGGAGGGGATCTTATGGGTTTTAATATCGATAGAATCGAACCAACAAATTCAGTCAGGCCTGCGTTTAATAAAGACGTGACAGACCGTGAGCAACTACGTGCCAAGCAATCCGAAAAGGGATCTGAAAACGGCAAAGTGTCAAACAAGAATGTGGAACAAGCCGTTGAAGAATTCGAAAAAGGCATCGAAATGCTCAAAGAGATTCAAATGGGTGATTTGAAAATCGAATACGACAAAGAAGCGGATATGAAAGTCGTTCGGATTGTTAATCACCAAACCGGTGAGGTGTTGAAGGAAATACCCCCTAAAGAAATCGTTGAACTGGCTAAAAGCCTCAACGAGATGTTGGGTATTTTATTCGACAAGATGGCCTGAAAAGTTTAAAATTAATTTAATAAGAAGGTGAAAATATGTCAACCGATTATCTTTCTTATCTGAGTAGCTCCCAACAAAATCGGATGCATTTCGCTGGCGCTTCATCCGGGTTGGACATCAACAGTATGATTGATGCTGAGATGACCAAGGCTTCAGAGCCGGTAAAAAAACTTCAGGAAGAAGAGCAATCATTGACAAATCGACAAACCGCCCTGCAAAATGTTTCCGACAGATTGGACGAGTTTAGGACTTTTGTGAATGATTGGAAATTGCAATCCAATTTCTTTCATAACGATGCCACATCTTCCGATGAAGATATCCTCACGGTTACAACTTCCGGTTCAATTAGAGATACTACATTTGACGTGACCGTCGACAACTTGGCTAAAAATCAATCCTATTTTTCAACTTCCTCCATCTCTGCAGAAACGACCACCCGATTAGAAAACCTGGGCGGAACAGGCAACGGCATCGCAGGAGCCGGAACACTTTCCATCAACGTGAATGGAACGGCTTACGAAGTGGACTATTATGAAGGCAATACATTGGAAGAAATTACGGAGCAAATTGAAAGTTTGGATGATAATCTCCAGGTATATGC
>CAYOFT010000008.1:0-38365 GCA_964403295.1 uncultured Thermotogaceae bacterium
GTTCATAAACACGAAAAGGGTACGAGGAGTTTTGCCCCTCGCACCTTTTGTACACATATGTTTGATAGATAATGTAATTAACGTTTTGAGAACTGTGGTGATTTTCTGGCCTTCTTTAAGCCATATTTCTTTCTTTCAACCATTCTTTCATCTCTTCTCAAGAGTCCGGCTGATTTTAAGGTGGGTCTTAAATCTGCATTGTATTCAAGGAGTGCTCTGGACAACCCCAATCTGATAGCACCTGCTTGTCCACTCATGCCACCACCATGAATTTTCATAACCATGTCAAAACGGTCGATAGTTCCGGTTAACATCAGCGGTTCTACGGCATGTCTGACAAGGGTATCTCTCATGAGATAATCCTGAAGTGTTTCGTATTTCCTGCCGTTTATTTTGATTTGGCCTTTACCTGGTCGAAGATGAACGCGTGCAACGGCTCTTTTTCTTCTACCGGTACCGTAATAGTCTATAAACTCTGCCATTTATTATAACCTCCCAATTATCCTATAAATCTATTTGTTCAGGTTTCTGAGCTTCATGAGGATGCTGGTCCCCTGCGTAAACCTTCAACTTTTGGAATATGTTTCTACCCAGTTTGTTTTTTGGAAGCATTCTTTTAACTGCAAGAGTAACAATACTTTCAGGATGTTTTTCCAACATCTGTTTGGTAGTGAATTCCTTCATGTGACCAGGATATCTGGAAAACCTTCTGTATATCTTGTCATCCATTTTTGTTCCTGTCATTCTAACCTTGTCAGCGTTAATAACGATGACAAAATCACCGGAATCTACATTGGGTGTATATTGAGGGTTGTTTTTACCCGTTAAAATCTTTGCAATCTGGGTTGCCATTCTGCCCAAAACCCTGTCTTTGGCATCTACAACATACCATTTCTTTTCTCTTTCCTCAGGTTTGAGGCGGAAACTTTTTTGTTGATATTTCATCAAATTCTCCTCCTCTTATCGTTCGTCAACAATATGAACGTATTTTCTGTTTCTTCGAGTCTCAAAGGATACAAATCCTTCTTTTAATGCAAAAAGGGTAAAGTCTTTACCCATTCCAACATTTGTACCGGGAAAGATTTTTGTGCCTCTTTGTCTCATGATAATGTTACCTGGTATAACAGAACTTCCATCGCCTTTTTTTATACCCAGGTATTTGGGGTTGGAATTTCTTCCGTTTTTACCCCCTCCGCTTTTTCTATGTGCGAATAACTGTATATTCATTTTGATTTTCATTCTTTCACCTCCACTAATAAGTAGCCGGAATATTCTTCTTGAATTTCCCTTAAAGTTTGGATCAATTTTTCGATAAGCATGTTGGCAATATTATCGGTGCTTTTTAACTGAACACTTAACCTTCCGTCATCATCCTGTTTCAGGGTTTCTACCATTTCCAATGCTTCACTTAATATGCGAGCGGTATGAAGAGATAGAACACTTACTGAGGCACAAACGATATCTTTTCCCTTTTCAGCATATCCGGAATGCCCGCTTATCTCAAACCCAGAAAAGTTATTTTTGCTTTTGTAAAAGACCGCTTTAATCATTTCCCGTTAATCTTCATTGTTCGATTTTTTCAACCTTGACAGCTGTATAAGGCTGTTTGTGGCCTCTAACCCTTCTGTACATCTTGCGGCCTTTGAACTTGATAATCATGACTTTATCATCTCTAACGTGCTCAACAACCTTGCCGACTACCTTAGCGCCTTCTACATAGGGTTTTCCTGTGTGGATCTTATCATCGGTTCTTAACATGACAACCCGATCGAAGGTGATATTACTGCCTGGCTCCGCATCGCTTTTGTCAACATACAAAACCTGTCCTTCTTCGATTTTGTATTGCCTTCCTGATGTTTCGATTATGGCGTACATTTTTAACCTCCTTTTGTCTTAAATATGCTGATGAAGGTACTTATAACCGTGTTTTCATTGCGGTTAAAAGATTTGTTGACCTTCTATCAGGCAAAATCCCGCATATTATATCATAAAATATGCATGGATAACGAACGGTTTGGATGTAAACTTTATTTAAACTCTAAAATAATTTTTTCTGTTATCGCCTAATTTTTTAAGGCCTTCGATAATAGAGGTAGATCTTTTTTCTCCTATTCCAGCTACTGCCTTTAATGTTTCCGGATCGGCATTCCTTATGGCATTAAGAGAATTCAACTGTTCTACCAAGTTGTAAATAATGTTTATGGGGATCTTGGTAACTGTTCGAATCATTCGAATGCCTCTTGGACTAATCATCTCTTCTGTTAACAATGATTGTACCTCAATGCCAAGAAAATTGGCCATTTTCGAATAGTCTAACAGCTCCTTGTCCTTTAGTGATTTCAAGCGCTCTACGCAGATATTTACTTTATCTTCGTCGGGGATTCCTTCTTCGTTTAGATAATCATAAACGATGAGATTCAGATTTTCTTCCAAATCTCCGATCATTTCCTGTAATTGCATATTGGCAAGTCTGCCGTTAACACCCAATTCCCAGATATAAGGTTCAATTTCTTCGGAGGTACGAAGGGCAGCTATGGCTTTTTCTAACGTTCGGCAAAGGTCAAAGACTGTGACTTTATTTTCAATCTCCAAAGTGTTCAGGTTTTCAATTTCCCGGGTATAACTAGCGCTGTATTTTTCAATGGCCTTAAGGCCTTGATCCACCATGGTGATAAGAAAATTCAAATCTTTTAAAACATAAGCAAAAGCTCCCCAGTAGATGCTTACAACACCTCTTCTGCGAGAAACTGCTATGGAGACCTTTCCGGTCTGTTTGGCGATTCTTTCAGCATTTCTATGGCGCATTCCCGTTTCTTTGGTGGGAATTGAAGAATCCGGAGTCAACTGTACATTGGCAAAAAGTATCTTGGTGACATCTTCGTTTAAAATAACAGCCCCATCCATCTTTGTTAATTCGTAGATTTTTTGTGGAGTATAGTCACAATTGACATTAAAGCCCAACTGTATGATGCTTTTATGCCGTTCAATATCTTCTTCATTCATTAAGAGAATTAATCCCCCGCTGTTTGATTTGATAATATTTTCAAGCCCAAGTCTTAATTGTGTTCCTGGTGAACAAATCTTTATAATTTCTTTTAAAAGTTCATATTTTGCCATTTTACCCTCCCGCAGTGTGAATATTATACCATAAGCGATTTTTCTTACTCTAGTAAAAACATAAAATATTCAATAATGAAAAACTATTCCAAATGATAAAAACAAAGCTCAACTTAATGTATCATTCAGTTAAGGATTTCGAAAGACCTGATGCTATTTATTTTGAAGTCATATTTTGCGCTTTCCAAAAAGCATAGTATAATTAAAGACGCAATGGCTAAAAAAATCTTTGCTGTAAAGGAGGTATGATCATGAAAGAAAATCCTAAGATTTTATTTCATTTATCGGATTCTCAAACCAATCAGCAATATCAATTAGAAGGAACAATTAAAAAAAGGGATTTTGAGGATTTTCTGGATACTGAACAACCATTGACAGATTTATTCTACGTGATTTCTGTTTTTAAAGCAAAAGATGAGATTTTCGTCAGTGGTACCGTGGAATGCCAGTTTGAAGACATTTGCTATAGATGTTTAAAACCAACAACGGAAAAAATAAAAGGGGCTATAGAAGCAATATATATTTATGGTAATGAAAATGATACAATCAACAAGGAAAATGAATTGGAATCTCTTGAAAATGTGATATACTATGTGGGCTCTGAGATTGATTTATTTGATCGGGTTATTGAAGCGCTCATTACTGCTATGCCTCAGAGGTTTTTATGTGGAGAAAACTGTAAAGGACTTTGCCCTTTTTGTGGTGAGGACCTTAATAAAAACCCAACTCATGTATGTGAGTCAGCGGAAAATTTTGAACAAGAGAGTGCTTTTTCAAAATTGTCTGCTTTGAAGGAAAGTTTTAACAATGATCAAAACAATAATCAAAACAGATAAGAACGGATATAAGGAGGGAAATCACAATGGCTGTTCCAAAGAAGAAAACTTCTCGCAGTAACACCAGATCCAGACGGGCACATTTTTTCCAAGCAATAAAAACACCTCGATCAGTATGCCCTAATTGTGGTGAAACGAAGTTGCCTCATCGCATTTGTTTGAACTGCGGGTATTACAAAGGCAAGAAAGTATTGGAATTCGAAGAAGCAGAATAGTTTTAAACTTCAATAGAACAAAGCACAGTAAGCTTTATCATTGCTGTGCTTTTTTTTCTTCCTGCCCCTTTTCCGTTTTTTGACTGATATTTTTCATTCGCTCAACCATTTTATCGAAATCCACTTTTTCTTCCACTTCCTGTTTGAGAAAACCGTTAATATCTCCAATCAATTCAATGGCTTGATCTATTTTAGGGTCGCTTCCGCCCTTATATGCGCCAATGTCAATCAAATCTTTTGCGTCGTTATAAACGGCCATTAAATCTTTCAATTTTCTGGCAACTGAAATGTGCTCTTTGTCAACGATTTCGGTCATTAATCGGCTGATGCTTGCCAGTACATCAATAGCGGGATAATGATTGGATTCGGCCAAACTCCTGGATAACATGATATGACCATCTACCACACCACGGACTGTATCACTGATCGGTTCGTTAAAATCATCTCCCTCAACAAGAACAGTATATATACCGGTTATGCTTCCTTTTTCACTGTTACCTGCTCTTTCCAGAACACCAGGCAGACCGGCAAAAACACTGGGTGGATATCCCCTGGTTGTTGGAGGTTCACCAATTGCAAGGCCCACGTCGCGCTGTGCCATTGCCCAGCGAGTGAGGGAGTCTACCATGAGCATAACATTGTATCCTCGATCTCTAAAAAATTCCGCAACCGAGGTTGCTGCCTGTAAGGCTTTAACTCGCATTAAAGCGGGTTGATCCGATGTTGAAACTAGGACAACACTTCTCTTAAGGCCTTCCTCACCCAGATCTCGTTCAATAAATTCTCGGACTTCTCGACCTCGCTCTCCGATCAAACCGATAACGTTGATGTCCGCTTTTGTATTTCTGGCAATCATTCCCAGAAGAGTGGATTTTCCAACACCACTTCCGGCAAATATGCCAATTCTCTGTCCTTTACCCAATGTTGTAAAGCCATCTATGGCTCTGATACCTACGGGTAAAACTTCTTTTATTCTGTTTCTGATCATCGGATTTGGAGGTTTATTGCTAAGGGAGGTATGGTTTTTAACAAAGATATTCTTGCCGTCTATAGGTCTTCCCAAGCCATCAAGAACTCTTCCCAGTATGTCTTCGTCAACTCCTATGCTGAGTGTTCGTTTAGTACCATGTACTTCACATCCCAGTGATATTCCAGAGTATTCATCCAAGGGCATGAGTATGATGTGATTGTCTTTGAAACCAACAACTTCACTTAAAACAGTTTTTCCATTGATGGTCTTTATTTTGCAGCATTCTCCCAAAAAAACCTCAGGACCTGCAGATTCAATCGTCAAACCAATGATCTTTTTTACAGAACCGTTTAAATGCAGGAAATCGTGTTCTGACACCAGTTCGCTTAAATAATCTAATTTTTGAATGGATTTGAGTGTCATTCTTCTTCCCCGAAAATCTGTTCAATCATATCATCGATGATTTCAAGCTGATTCTCTATAGTGCCATCTAAGGTACCATAATTCGTTTCCACGATAACACCACCCTTTGAAATTGATGTATCATGTCTGATTTCAAATGACGGCAAAGTCTCTTCCATATACTGTTTCATCTCATCCGGTATGTTTTTTATATCAGCAGGGTTAAATTTAAAGACGATTTCCTTCAAACTCATTACTCTGGTAATCATTTCTTTTAATTTTTTATTTAAGATATCTTCTTGGTGTTCTTCCAGAGATAAATAAAGGGTTCTTTGAATAAGGGATTTGAGTATTGTTTTTAACTTCTCAGAGGCAATCTCAATGTATTCATCTTTTGATTTTTCCAACTGTTTTTGAGCGTTATTTAATGCGTTAATGGATGTTTTGTAACGTTCATCCCATTCTTTTTTTAACTGTTCTTCTTTGTTCTTAATGTCTTTTTCTGCTTTTTTGATTAGCAAGTCAGCCTTTTTTTGATGCGCCGCTTCGATGGCTTTTGCTTTCTCTTTGATTTCTTCTGCTTCATTTTCAGCCTCTTCGATAATCACCCGTGCTTTTTCTTTAGCCAAAGATATTGCTGGAGCCAAGTCCGTTCTTTCAGTTTCCTGAACATCAGCAGTTTCTGCGGAATCTTTTTGGTTCTTTTTTTTAGTTGTTTCCTGTCCCTTTATTGTATCTTCTTTTTTGTAAAGTCTGACTTTTTCATTTTCATCGATAGTTACCAAGGCCCGTTTTATCAGGTTATACAATCAACTCTTCTCCTCCGCCTCTTGCGATGAAGATTTCACCGCTTTCTTCAAGACGTCTGATGGTGTTGACGATTTTTTGCTGAGATTCTTCAACATCTACAACACGTAATGGTCCCATAAATTCGATTTCTTCTTTTAATAACTGTCCGGCCCGCTTGGATAAGTTATTGACAATCTTATCCATTATATCCTCAGAAGATCCTTTAAGTGCCTTAGCCAATTCCTTCGTATCCACTTCACGCAAAACCATTTGAATGGATCTGTCATCAAGTTTTGTAATATCTTCAAAGACAAACATATGTCTTCTAATTTCTTCTGCCAATTCCGGATCGGTTTCAGACAGCTTATCCAAAATTTCCTTTTCAGTTGAACGATCCATGGTATTAACTAATTCCACAACGGTATCCAAACCACCTACTTGTGCGAAATCTTGTGTTACAAAAGTGGAAACTTTTCTCTCCAGAACTTTTTCAACCTCCCTTACCACTTCCGGGTTTGCCTTATCCAGTATGGCAATTCGCTTGATCACTTCAGGTTTTAATTCATCCGGTAAAGCGCTTATCACCTGTGAAGCCTGAGTAGGAGCCAAATAACAAAGAATTAGAGAAATGGTCTGTGGATGTTCGTTCTGAAGAACATTGACTAATTGCATGGGATCTGATTTTTTCAGGAAATCAAACGGTTTGACTTGAAGATTGCTGGTGAGTTTTTCAAGAATGTCCAAGGCCCTTTCTGGTCCCAATGCTTGTTCAAGCATATCCTTGGCATAATCTATACCACCTGCGAGAATAAACTCTCTCGCTTGGAATGTACTGGAAAATTCCTCTAATACCCGCTTTTTTTCAGCATCGGTGATTTTATCCATTTGCGCCAGTTCCAAAGTCAATCTTTCTATATCATCATCACTCATATGTTTGAGTACCTTTGCGGCTCTTTCTGAACCCATTGTAAGCAGAAGGACTGAGGCCCTTCTTAATCCGCTGATTTGTTTTTTTTCTGCCATCAAAACACCCCGATTGTTTTACGCTGATGACCTATTATACTACAAAAAAGGAATCACGGTAAAATCCTGTTGATCAGCTTGTTTTAATACTAATGCGCGGCATTTTTACTGTTCATGAGACGGGGGTTTTCCATTAACAAAAGACATGGCGTTTTTCATAAAAAAAATCACAAAATTGAGTAGTCTGTTCAATGCCATTTACACAAAAGGACTTTAATTTTAAAACGCTTGTTTTTATTTATTAAATATGATAAAATATGTGTGGGGAGGGGGCATGAAATCAGTTGAAAAGAAAAATCACTATCACAATCGGGCGTAAAAACTATTCTTTTCTCACAGATGAATCAAAGGAAAAGGTTCAAAGGATTAAAGATGTCGTCGCTGAGGATTATGAAAAATTCGCGCATGTCATTGAAAGCACTGACAAAAAGGGTGTTGACGATCTTTTAATCCTGATGCTTCTTAATCATATTTCCAAAGAAATTGGATATGAGGAAGCTTTGAGAGAACACAAAGAGAAAAATGAAAGATTAGTCGTAGAGCTCGAAAGAATGAAAACAGAGCGAGGGGAAATAGCGGGTTGATTCTTTTTTGTTTTTCTCAGTAACCTTTTTTCTTGAAGTCGGAGTTGATTCATTTGAGTAAATTGAAGAAGATGTTGTTTGTCACGGGTCTATCGGGTTCCGGGAAGACCACGTGTCTTGCTTTACTTGAAGATATTGGTTTTTTTTGTGTTGACAACATCCCTCCAAAACTGCTTAAAAATATGCTTCCCTTGTTTGAACAATCAGAAGTTGAAAAAATCGCTCTAGGAATCGATGCAAGATGGAAACAGCAATTTGAAGATATTGTCGATGATTTGGATAGCTTTATTGACAAGGAAAAGGGGTATTCCTTATCCATCCTTTTTCTTGAAGCTTCTTTGAACACCATCTTGAATCGGTATAATCTTACCCGAAGAAAACACCCTCTAGCGGATGATGGTTCAGTCGAACAAGCTATTTTGAAAGAGAAAAAGTTACTTTCTCCTCTTCGCGAAAGGGCAGATTACTTATTAGACACTTCAAATTACAATACACATGAACTGAGAAAGGCGCTGATTAACAGTCTAAAAGGAACATCTGAAATCAAAGACAGAAAAACTGAAGTCAGTGTTATCAGTTTCGGGTTCAAATTCGGAACGCCTCTCAATGCAGATTTTATTATAGATACAAGATTTTTACCTAATCCTTACTGGAAACCTGAGCTGGCAAAGTTTACCGGTTTGGACGGTAATGTTCAAGCATTTCTCAATCAGTTTCATATCGTTCATGATTACTTGACTGCATGTACCAATATGCTTTTAATGGCAGTTTCCAGATATAACGAAGAAGGAAGAAGCAATATCAACGTTTATGTTGGCTGTACCGGCGGGAAACATCGATCGGTTTATCTTGCCTTAAAAATACATGAATTTTTTGGTTATAACGGTTATCATTCTCAATTGAATCATAGAGAACAGGATAATTGGTGAACAAATGCACAGACGGTTAAAACTCATTGTTTTTGGTGGTGGAACCGGTCTTTCATCTTTGGTAAGAGGATTGAAAGAACGAGATATAAATCTGACCGCTGTCGTGACAATAACCGATGAAGGTGGGAGTTCCGGTACAATCAGAAGGGAAATGAAAATCCCTCCCCCCGGAGATGTTAGAAATAATATTACAGCCTTTGCTGAGGATGAAAATTTATTGACGAAACTGATTCAGTTTCGTTTTAAAGATGAAGGAACCTTTGAGGGCCATTCCGTTGGAAATATAATTTTAGCAGCATTGACCAAAATCTTGGGAAGTTTTCCGGATGCTGTTAAAAGTTTGTCAAAAGTCTTGGCTATTGAAGGTGAAGTGTTGCCAATCAGCGAAGAGCTGGTACGTTTAAAGGCCAATAATGATTTGGGACAAACACTTATAGGCGAAAAAGAAATTGAAACCAATACCGGCAGAATCATTAACTTGGAAGCTGATAAAAAATTTAAACCCCTTAAGGAAGTAATCAATCGAATTCAGAACGCTGACGGTATTATTTTAGGTCCAGGTAGTTTATATACCAGTATTATTCCAAATCTTATCGCTGAAGGTGTTTCGGATACAATATGTGCCTGTAAAGCCCCGGTTATATATATCTGCAATATTATGACTCAACCTGGAGAAACAGTCCACTATTCTATGGCGGATCATGCCAATGAGATAAAGAAATATTTGGGCAAATTTCCGGATTATTATATTGTGAACTCTCAACCGATTACGACAAAATTGTTGAAAAGATACCATGAAAGAGGAGCACAGCAAGTTGAATTGAAATTTGAATCCCTTAATGGTGCTATCGTTATGGAAAATCTTATTAAAACTGTAATTGATGAGCGGGATGGATTGGAAAAGGTTAGACATGATGAAAAGAAACTGGGGGAAATGATTTTGAAGATTATGGGTTGGGAGACAGTAAATTGAGTTTTTCTTCAGATCTGAAGGCGGAGTTAAACGGGATAAAGACTTCAGATCAGATTTCAGCTTTTGTTGAGTTTTTTGGGATGTTAAAATTTCGGGGTAGCATGTTGTTGAAAAAAGAACAGGAAACCAATAGGCTATTTTTTGTCATTTCCACCGGCAATCCCATAGTAGCCAGAAGAGTTCATTATCTTTTAAAAGAAATAAAACATGCATCAGTTGAAACATCCTACACGATAAACCCCTATCTGTCCAACAGTAAATCTTACCAGGTAAAAATCAGTTTTATCAAATCAAAGTTAAAGATACCCTTTTTGGAAAAAGGTGAATTATTCAATTGGAATCCCTATGATCTCATTAGAAATGACAGTGCTTATTTCAGTGAATTTTTAAGGGGTGTTTTTTTTGTTGGAGGATACATCGTAGATCCAAAAAATGCCTATCATTTTGAGATTTTGGAAAAAGATGGTTCTGACAATATCAACAAAATAAGAAGTATTATGTACAATACTTTAAGAGTAAAGGCTGGAATAACAGAACATAAAAAAGGGATGAAACTCTATCTAAAAAAATCAAATGATATAATAAGTATGTTAGAATTGATGGGATCAAAGGTTCAACTTGACAAATATGAAAGAATCGTTGAACAGAGGAAAGTAAAGTCAAATGTGAACCGTTCAATTAATTTTACCTTGGCCAACGCAAAGAAAATTGGTCAAAGTAGCGCCAATCAAATAGACGCGATAATAAAAATTAAGGAGAAGGGCGCGATTTCTCACTTGGAGAAAGAGTTAAAGGAATTGTGTGAATTAAGATTGAATAATGAAGACCTAAGCCTGGCAGAGCTGGGACAATTGTTGTCAAAGCCACTAACAAAATCAGCCGTATACAATCGGATGAAAAAAATCATAAAAATCTCCCATGAGTTGGAGGATTAACCATGCAATGTCCTTTTTGTTCCAATAAAAATACAAAAGTGATTGACTCAAGAACTTCAGAAGATGGCAGCAGTGTTCGACGGAGAAGAGAATGTCCTGTTTGTGATGCCAGATTTACAACATATGAGCGTTATGAAAACTTACCCCTTATTGTAAAAAAGAGAGATGGCAGGTTGGAGCGCTTTAGAAGGGAAAAGTTGTTAAACGGGTTACTGAGAGCAACCGAAAAAAGAGATATCGATATTGAAGTTCTTAACGATATTGCCGTGAAAATCAGACAGAACTTTGTTGAAAAAGGTGCAACTGAAATTAACAGTGAAGCCATTGGAGAAGAGGCCATGAAATACTTAAAAAATCTTGATGATGTAGCTTATATCCGTTTTGCCTCTGTTTATATGGATTTTGACAGCGTGGGACAATTTAAGCATATTATAGATGAATTGAAAAAAGGAGGATAAATGAATGGCGAAAAAGGATGTCATATATTTAACACAGGAGGGTTTTGAATCCTTAAAAAAAGAACTGAAGGAACTCAAAGAAAAATTGATGTACGATATTGCAGCTAGAATAAAAGAGGCCAGAGAATACGGAGATTTGAGTGAAAACAGTGAATACGAAGAAGCCAAAAACGAACAGGGAAGAATCAATGGTAGAATTCTGGAGATAGAGAATGTATTGGACAAGGCAGAAATCATCGATGCCAATGATGTCCAAAGTGATATTGCCAGATTAGGATTGACCGTCATGGTGAAGAATCTTGAGAATAATCAGGAAAAGACTTTTAAATTGGTAAATCCCCAAGAAGCGGATATTTTTGAAAACAAAGTCAGCGTGGAATCCCCTGTGGGGGAAGCGTTAGATGGGGGAAGTATCGGTGATATCGTAAAAGTGAAAACGCCCAGTGGTATACAACAATATGAAATCATTGGTATCGGATTAAAATAAGGAAGGCGGGTTGAAGATGTCATCGTTTATTAGAGACCAGAAAATAAAAGAATTGGATGAAATAAGAAAAAAGGGCATGGAGCCCTATCCTCATAAATTTGATCGAGCAAAATCTACAAAGGACATCATCGATTCCTATAAAGATATGGAGTCCGGTGAGGTAAGGGAAGAAGAAGAAGTCAAAACTGCCGGTCGTGTCATGGCAATCAGAGATCATGGGAAATCGGCATTTTTTGAGTTAAGAGACTACTATGGATCTGTTCAGGGTTATATCCGAAAAAGTGAAGTCGGTCAGGATACATTTGATTTTTTCAAAGAACATATCAGTACCGGAGATTTTATCGGTATAGAAGGTTTCCCTTTTAAATCCAAAACGGGAGAGCTTTCAGTTTATACCAAGAAAATCCAACTGTTGACTAAAGCCCTGAGGCCAATGCCTGAGAAATGGCATGGCTTAAAGGATAAAGAAGTGATTTACAGACAACGTTATGTTGATCTTATTGCAAATAAAGAAAGTATGCAACGATTTAAAACAAGGTTTGAAGTCATCAGGCTGATTCGCGAATTCATGCACAAAAACGACTTCGTGGAAGTGGAAACACCTATGTTACATTACACACTAGGTGGTGCATCAGCTCGACCGTTTGTTACGCATATGAATACCTATGATATTGACATGTATATGAGAATTGCTCCTGAACTCTATTTAAAAAGGCTTATTGTTGGCGGTTTTGACAGAGTTTTTGAAATTAATAAGAATTTCAGAAATGAAGGAGTTAGTTACAAACATTCACCTGAATTCACTATGATGGAATTTTACCAGGCATACGCTGATTATAATGACCTGATGAAACTTACAGAAGAACTGTTTGGATTTGTAGTTAAGGAACTGTTTGGTGAATATGAAATAGCGTATCAGGGGCATACAATTAACTTTAAACCTCCTTGGGATAAGGTTACCATGCAGGGTTTTATCAAAGAGAATTTGGGTGTTGATATTCTGGAAGATTCTGATGAAGTCCTTTTAGAAACTTTAAAAAAACACCACAATGAACCTGAAATCAAGGACAGAAGTCATCTCATCGATGGGTTATGGGATCTTGTGGAAGACCTTATTGTACAACCGACTTTTGTTATGGATCATCCGGTTGAAATTTCACCTTTGGCAAAAAAACACAGAAATGATCCAAGAGTGACTGAACGTTTTGAACCCATCATTTTGGGTAGAGAAATGGGAAATGCTTTTACTGAGTTAAACGATCCCATCGATCAACGAGAACGCTTTGAAAAGCAAGTAGCCATGAGAGATTCAGGAGATGAAGAGGCGCAAATGATGGATCATGATTTTATTCGAGCGCTTGAATACGGACTTCCACCCACCGGCGGTGAAGGAATTGGTATCGATCGATTTGTTATGTTTTTAACCAATTCAGCCTCAATCAGAGATGTCATACCCTTCCCCATGGTTAAACCGGCCAGTCTTGAAGAAGAATACACAGAGGAGACAGAAAAGGGCGAAGAAATTGAGTAGAGGATATTTATCTTTTCATAACCCTTTGAAAAATCAAATGGTCGAACGATGCGTTTCTTTAACGGAATTTGAGTTAAACAAAAAGACGTGTCAGGGTTAGGAGGTTTTGATAAAAATGAATATAGGACTATTCAGTGATACTTATACCCCCCAAAGAAATGGTGTTGCCATTGCCATAACCTTGTACAGAAAGGTGATGGAGCAGATGGGGCATAAGGTTTATATCTTCGTTCCCAAATTTGAGTCTTCATATAAAAGGAAAGAAAAAGGGGTATTTGAATGCCCGTCTTTTGGGTATTCTCTGGAAAAAGGTCAACGAATCGGAATACCAATATTCCCTTTGATTCCCACAATCCGATCGTTAAACTTGGATGTTATACATGTTCATTCACCCTTTTCAATGAGTTTCTATGCAAAAGTAGTGGCAAAAAATTTAAAAATACCTGCTATTTGTACGCATCACACGCTTTTTGAGTATTATTTACATTACGTGCCTTCAATGATTAGACCCTCTGTAGAACAAACAAGAAAACTCATGACGTATTGGACATATCTTTTTGATAAGGTGATTGCCCCTACTGAAAAAATCCGGGAATTACTTGAAGAATGGGGAGTGCCTTCACAGAAATTAGCGACAATTCCAACCGGCATTGATACAAATTCATTTAGAAACCCTGTTAAATGGAATATCAGGAAAATATTCAATATTCCTGATGATGAGAAAATCCTTCTTTTTGTGGGCAGGATAGGAAAAGAAAAGAACATTGACTTTCTTTTAAGGGCCTTTAAACATCTACTGGCAAAAAGATCCGATGTTCATTTTGTTATCATTGGAGAAGGAGAAGAAAAAGAACCCCTGGAACGCTTGGCTGATGAATTGGGAGTATCTGAAAGAGTTTATTTTACAGGAGGGCGTGACAGAAAGGATGTTATCGATGCTTATAATGTTGCGGATATCTTCTGGTTTGCTTCCTATTCAGAAACCCAGGGTTTAGTTATTCTTGAAAGCCTAACAGCAGGGACACCGGTTGTTGCCCTTGGCCGCTTGGGAGTCTATGAATTATTGAAAAATGAGGAAAGCGGTGGCGTTATGTTGAATGAGTTGGAAGAAGATGCCTTTATAAATGCTGTTGAAAGGCTTTTGGATAATCAGGAGGAATATGACAAGCGGGTTTTGATGGGCCAAAAATTTGTTAAAACGAATTTTTCCCTTCAACATTCTGTGGAAGAAATGTTAAAGCTTTACAAAGTAGCCATCAAGGAACTGGAGATAAAAAAGCAGCAAACAGAAGCAAAAAAGAAAAAGATATCCTTATTTACTCAATCTAATTAAAATAATTGAAAGGAAGTAAAACAGGGTATGGAAACCATCACCGTTCTCATATTATTTTTATTAACATATTATCTGATCATAACCGGTAAATTTCAAAGATCACTGGTTGCTTTTACGATGGGTCTTATCGTTATGCTTCTTCAGATAACCGAGGGAATTTCTATCAAGCAAGTCAGCAATTATGTGGATTTTAACACAATTGGTATTTTATTGGGGATGATGATACTGGTCGGTATTTTGAAAAAGACCGGTATGTTCCAGTACATTGCTGCAAAAATAGTCAAGAATTCAAAAGGGCGTATGTACTTGATTTATATTACCTTATTGGTTGCAGTAGCCTTTTTTTCAAGTGTTCTGGACAATGTGACGACAATTCTACTGTTTTCACCGGTTGTCTTTTTGATAGCTGATACTGCCGGAATTAGCCCCGTTTCGCTCATATTCTCCATGATTTTTGCTGCCAATATCGGTGGTATGACAACCATTGTTGGAGATCCACCCAATATACTTGTGGGAAGTGCTTCCGGAGCCAGTTTTATTGATTTTATCCTGGTTATGATTATCCCTTCCTTATTAATGCTTATGAGTGTACTGGTTTATTTCCATTTTCGATATCCTCATATCCGAAAAGTAGAGCAATCCAAGTTGCAGCGATTGATGGATATCGATCCGAAAAAGGCAATCGAAGATCGTCCGTTATTTATAAAAGGGATTGTTATCTTTGCACTGGTAATTTTAGGATTTGTTATACATGAAAAGTTGGATTATGAAGCTTCTCTTATCGCGTTAACAGGTGCTTCTGTGCTCATGTTACTCTCAAAGATCAACTTTCAGGAAATTTCTCAAGAAGTTGAGTGGGATACGATTTTCTTCTTTGTGGGCTTGTTTACCTTGGCAAAAGCTCTTGAAGAAGTTGGGATTATCGGTTCTGTGGCGAATTGGATTAATCAGTTTAGTACCAATCCGTTGCTTTTGGTACTTGCAGTTCTTTGGATTTCAGCTGCCCTTGGTGGTTTTATCGGAGCCGTTCCCGTTGTTACTGTTTTTATTCCAATTATTCAGAGACTTCAAGGGACCATTCCTCATAGTGCTGAACTCTGGTGGGCTTTGGCATTGGGGGCCTGTATCGGAGGGAATATGACTATCAGTGGTGCTGCTGCAAATATGGTGGCGGTAGGCCTGGTTGAAAAGACCCAAAAGACAAAAATTAGCTTTCTTGCCTTTTTTAAAGAAGGCATTGTCATAACGGTTATTGGCCTTGTGGTCGCTACATTCTATCTTGTTTCAAGATGGTATATGATATAATCGACAAACGTTTAACAGAATTGGAGTTCAAAACATGACAGAGACAGGAATGAAAAGCTTAAAAGAATATGTCAATACTTACAATCGCTTTTTGATTATTGGTCATATTGATCCTGACGGTGATTGTATCAGTTCGGTATTATCATTAACATATGGGTTAAGAAGAATGAAAAAATCAGTAATTTCAGCCATTGATAGCGACTGTCCGGTAGTTTATGAGGAATTTCAGCCGGTATCACAGATTGGTTTTAATAGAAATATTAGCGGTGAAGATTTTGATGCGATCATCACTGTCGACTCGTCATCTCCGGATCGTATGGGAAAGTATCAAGAATTTAAGGGGAAAAAACCAAATTTTGTCATCGATCATCATGTAACAAATGATTTATGGGGTGATTATAACTGGCTGGATGTAGAAGCATCTTCAGCTGCTGAAATGGTTTATCGTTTTTTAAAGGAATCGGGAATTGAATTTGATCCCATACTGGCCACTATCAACCTTCTGGGGATACAAACTGATACAGGTTTCTTTAAATATACAAATACTGGCTGGCAAGTTATGGAAATTGCGGCAGAACTGATAAAAAAAGGTGCTAATGCACCATACAACGCTTCTATGGTTCTAGAGAACAATCGTGTTGAAGAGTTTTATTTACTTTCAGAAATGTCAAAAAAGATTCAACTGGCCTTGGATGGAGCGCTCATATATTCCTTTATCACTCTGGAAATGCTTGAAAAGACAGGTTGTACTTATGAGGATGCCGGAGGATTGATTGGAGAATTGAGATCTATAAAAGGAGTTGAAACAGCTATTTTATTCACCGAAATGAAAAAGGAAGAAATTAAGGTTAGTTTTCGTTCAAAGAAGTGGTTTGATGTAGCGTCTATCGCCATAGAATATGGAGGCGGTGGCCATCAAAGGGCATCAGGATGCACTATTTATCATACAATGGAACAAACGATAGAAGAAGTGGTAAACAAAACGAGTAAGCAAATGGAAGATAAAAAAAAGTAAAAAAAGATCAGGAGGAGAAAATGTCAAAATTAACAAAAGAACAGATAGTAGATGCATTAAAAACAGTCATTGACATAGAGATAGGAATTGACATTGTATCGTTAGGCCTTATATACGATATAGACATCAATGATGATGATACAGTAGATGTGAAGATGACACTAACAGTTCCTACATGTCCCATGGCAAGTATGTTAAAGGAACAAGCAAGAAATGCGGTGGCTTCAGTTGAGGGAGTCAAACAGGCGAATGTTAATCTGGTTTTTGAACCGAGATGGACACCTGATATGATGGACGAGAGTGCAAAAAAACTGCTGGGGAGATAATATGAATAACAGGCAAGTAATTGTGATAACATCGGGGAAAGGTGGCGTTGGCAAAACAACCATAACAGCAAACCTTGGGGCCGCGTTTGCCAATTTGGGCAAAAAAGTATGTTTGATAGATGGTGATCTCGGCTTGAAGAATCTCGATGTAGTTCTGGGGCTTGAAAACCGTATTCTTTACACCGTTATGGATGTAGTATCAGGTAGAGTAGGTGCTTTGGAAGCTCTGGTTCGTCATAAAACAAACAGAAACTTGTATCTGTTACCGGCTTCTCAAATAGCAACAAAAGAAATGATGACCGTTGAAGATATGACCAATGTGGTTGCAAGAATCAAACCTGAATTTGATTATATTTTAATCGACTCCCCTGCAGGAATTGAAAGTGGATTCCGTAATGCAGTGGCAGCAGCAGATACAGCAGTTCTTGTAACCAATCCGGAATTTACAGCTGTAAGCGATGCAGATAGGGTATTAGGTCTTTTAGAAAATACGCATCTAGGTTTAGATAATGTTTTTTTCATTCTTAACAAAGTAAAAGAAAGCATGAATGATAAACGTGGGATGTTGAAAACTGAGGAAGTGATGAAAACACTTTCTATTCCCATGATTGGTATGGTACCGGATAGTGATGAAGTGTTTATCGGATCAAACCGGGGAGTACCAATAGCCTTTGAACCTTCCCATGATATGAATAAGATATTTACCAATATCACCAGAAGGATTATGGGGCATAACATTCCAATAGAGCAGGATTTCAAACTGGCAAAAACCAGTATTTGGAAATTGTTTCTAAAACTCTTCAGATCATAGTTCAAAAGGGAGTTATGGATTATGAAACATCTTGAAATAAAAATTAAAACTACGAGTAGGGCTCAAGTGGTTGACATCACTTCTAAAGTGCAACAAGCGATCAACGACAGCGGATTACAAAATGGTATAGCCGTTGTTTATGTACCTCATACAACTGCCGGTGTAGCCATTAATGAAAATGCCGATCCGGATGTAAAGACCGATTTTTTAAAAAAAATGGGAGATATTGTACCGGTAGATTATTCATTTAAACATCTTGAAGGTAATGCCGATTCTCATATCAAAGCGATACTGACGAATACATCGCAAACTATTTTTGTGGAAAACGGGAAATTATTGTTGGGTACATGGCAAGGTATCTATTTTTGTGAATACGATGGACCAAGGACCAGAAAATGCTGGATTAAATGCATGGAAGAATAGCATGGAAACAAAAATCTTGTATATCTCCGTAAACTCTTCTGAATTTGATCAATCAGAAGAGTTTTTACAATGTGCTAAAGATCTAAAAAATGGTGAATTGGTTATCTTTCCCACAGAAACGGTATATGGTTTGGGTGCTGTCATAAATCACGAAAAATCTTTGAAAGACATATATACTGCAAAAGGAAGACCTTCCGATAATCCCTTAATTGTTCATATCAGCGAGATAGATCAGATATGGCAAATTATTAAAAAGGATCCGCCTGAACTATTCTGGAAACTAACCGAAAAGTTTTGGCCGGGACCGGTAACCTTTATTTTAAAAAAAGCAAAAGGGGTTTCGGATATTATAACCGGTAAAAGAGAAAGTGTTGCGGTAAGATTCCCTTCCAATCGAATTGCACAAAGATTAATTAAACACTGTGGTGTTCCGGTTGCAGCTCCAAGTGCCAATATTTCCGGACTGCCCAGTCCAACTAGGTCTGAGCATCTGGAAGAGATGCAAGGGAAGGTAAAATGGATTATTGAAACTGAACCCTTGGAATTTGGCATTGAATCCACCATCATCTCCCTGCTTGAAGAGACACCGGTTTTGCTGAGACCGGGGCCTGTTACCACTGAGAAACTAAAAGAAATCATTCCGGATTTAACCGTCAAAAAAGAGATGTTGGAAGCTATTGCACCTGGAATGAAATACAGACATTATTCACCAAAAGCAGAAGTTAAATTGATTCCATGGAAAACTGATAGAAGTGCATTTACAGAAATCGGATTAAATATGTTCCAAGATTTAACCAGACAAAAACACCCCCGGGAAACTATACTGATTTGCACCGATGAAACCATTGAATTCTACAGAAAAAACAGCGTTAATTGTATTTCTTTGGGGTCGAGAGAAGACCTCTATCGGGTTGCAAGTAACCTCTTTCATGTTTTAAGAACCTTGGACAAAAAGGGAATAGACAGTGCTCTCATTGAGGCGTTCGAAGAAAAGGGATTGGGTATAACCATTATGAATAGATTAAAGAAAGCGACTTCAAAATGAATGAAAAGAAAATCTCACACATCTTTGAGGAACTTGGAGAAACGCTGAAAAAAAACAGAATGAGTAGCGGTATTTCCAAAGAACAGGTGTATGAGAAGACACATATCGGTGTAGAAACAATCGACGAGATTGAAAATGGTCAACTGCCAAATATACCAACGATTTATTTAAGGGATTTTGTTATTCGATACGCCCTCTTTTTGGGAATTCGAAATAGTATGATTGTGGAATCCTTTTTAATGATTTTGGATCGAAATGAAAAGAAGATTCCCAAGATAAAAAGGGAAAACGAAAGTAGAAAACCTGTTAAAATATTACTGATCGCAATGATTCCGGTTTTACTGATCATTATAGTCATACAGGTTTTGTTAATCCAAAAGCAACAAATCAGAGAAATAGTTCAAATTACAAATAAAGGAAATGTCGAAGCGTTCATTCAACTTAATGACGAGAGTATTCTCCTGAAACCAAATGAAACCTTAAGTTTTAAAGATGATTTTTCAGGTAAGATTATCAACACGGAAAAATCATTAATTATGGTAGAATATTATGAAGATAAATGGGAAGTTTTTTTTAAGGAATTTGAGGTGCTGATTAAAAATGGGCAGGATTCGTAAGGCAGAACTTGTCAACCTTGTAATTTTTGCTTTCGGGCGTTATATTGATTATAGATTGACGGATGTAAAGCATGAATTGATGCAATATTTCGGTGAAATTGATTTAATTTCCCCAACGCTTGATTTTGGTAAATATACCCATTATTACAACAAAGAAATGGGGGAGGGCAAGATTGAGGGGAAATTACTCAGTTTTAAAGAATTAATACACCCCGCTGAGTTGGCTCATGCAAAGTTGATTACCAATAAAATTGAACAAAATTATACTTTGGACGGCAACAGAACCATTAACCTTGATTCAGGGTATGTACATCATACACAATTTGTTTTGGCTTCCACCAAAGGCCAAGGAAATCGGATTTATATCGGAAAAGGTGTCTATGCCGAAGTCACATTATACTTTGCAGAAGGTGCTTACAAACCCTTAAAATACACTTACCCAAATTATGCCAATCAAGAATATATTTCTGAAATTACGACTATTAGAAAGGCGTTTTTAAAAAAAAGAAAGAGTTGATAATTTGAAAGTTTTCATAGAAACTTTAGGTTGCCCGAAAAATGAAGCGGACAGCCGAGTACTTTCCGGTTTTTTTCTGGAAAAGCACTACACACTAACGGATAACCCTGAAATCGCTGATTTAATCATCGTTAATACCTGTGGGTTTATTTTGGATGCTGCAGATGAGTCAATTCAGCAATTAGTAACTTATAGTACTCAATTGAAAAAGGTTAACCCTTCTGTTAAAGTAATGGGATTGGGTTGCCTTGTTCAGCGTTATGCTGATGAACTAATCAAGGAAATACCAGAAATAGATTATTGGGTTGGCTTAGATGCTCTGGAAACAATCATTCCAATTGTAGAAAAAGCTCCCAAAGGTAAAAATATTCCACAAAAACCCAACCCGATTTTTTTCAAATCACCTGACCTTTTTCAAGAAGATCACCAATCTTATTCTTATATCAAGATTGGTGATGGTTGTAACAGGGCATGTGCTTTTTGTTCTATTCCAACTTTTAAAGGGGAACATATCAGCCGAGACCCATTGGATATCAAAAAAGAGTTTTCTCAACTGATCAGGATGGGCAAACGGGAATTGATCCTTGTTGATCAGGACATTACACAATACAATTACAAAGAAACAAATCTTTCGCAACTAACAAAAGAACTGTCACAAGTTGAAGGTGATTATTGGATAAGATTGATGTACATGCACCCTGATCATATTAGTAGAAAGCTTTTTGAAGAATTAAAAAACCTCAAACATCTCATCAGTTATTTTGATGTACCAGTTCAGCATGGTGCTGATCAGGTATTGAAAAACATGGGTAGGAAACGTTCAGCAACAGAATTAAAGGAACAAATCCAAATGATAAGGGAAATATTCCCTGATGTCAGTTTGAGAACAACGATCATGTTGGGTTTTCCAGGGGAAGGTCATCGGGAGTTTGAACAATTAATGGCATTTATGGAAGAAATCCGTTTTGATAAAGTGGGATTTTTTACTTTTTCTCCTGAAGAAGGTACTCCAATTGTAAAAAACACTTTTACTCTGGAAGATGAAGTTGTTATTCAAGAAAGACTTTCTCAAGTGGAAGATTTGCAAAGGGAAATTTCCTTTGAAAAAAACGAATTAATGTTAGGGAGAGAAATACAACTAATAGTTGATGCCTATGAGGAAGATTTACTAATATGCAGAAGTTATCGTGATGCTCCGGAAATTGATTCGGAGGTGTTTGTTCAAATGAACCCTGTGCAAAAAAGATCAAAGCCAAAAGTTGGTGAAATGATACAAGCAAAGATAACTGGATTTGACGATTATGATCTGGAGGCAGAATGGTTATGAGATTAAACACACCTACAAGAATAACACTGATAAGAGTTGCAACGATACCATTTTTAATGTGGTTGATTCTTTTAGCAAAAGATAATGCGATCTATGGTTTGATTTCACTGTTCGTTTTCGTTGCCGGATCGCTAACGGATTGGCTTGATGGATATTTGGCACGTAAAAACAATCAGATAACCAATTTGGGAAAATTTCTGGATCAACTGGCGGATAAGGCTTTTATTTCTGGAACAATGTGTGCTTTGGTCTGGAATCATCAAGTGAGTTTATGGTTACTGGCCATTATTATCATACGAGATACTGCAGTAAGTGGTATAAGAATGCTTGCAGCCAGTAAAGGTGAAGTGATTGCAGCCAATATTTTCGGAAAAAGCAAGACAGCAGTTCAAATGGTTTATATTGCAGTCGTTTTGGTTTCGGTAGCCGCCAATTGGCCTAATCAACTGATACTAACATTGTTTGCCTGGGTAGTGGGAATCATTACGATTATCTCCGGTCTAACCTATTTCAAAGGATCTGAGAAATATTTATGAGATGTTTTATTGCATTGGAAGTAGGAGATAAGGTAAAAAAACAATGCTTAACGGTTATCAGTTCCCTAAAGAAAAGGGGATTTCAAGCTAAATGGGTAGAAAAGGAGAATTTTCACATCACCATGTTTTTTCTTGGGGAGATCTCTAGCAAACAATTAGAAGAAACTGTTGATATCATGAAGAATATTCATTACGCACCTTTTCAATTGTTTTTCAACAGAGTTGGTACTTTTCAGAAGTATAATGAGCCCACTGCGATTTGGCTTGGATTAAAAAAGTCTGAACCACTTCAGGAGTTGTACATGGCAGTGAAATCACAATTGGAAAAGAAAATTCAGCAGTCTTTTGGAAACAAATTTATTCCTCACCTCACTTTGGGTCGAGTAAAAAAAGTTCCCGAAAATTGGAAGGATGTAGTAGAAAATTACACCGTAAAGACGCTTGGATTGGAAGATATTGTAATCAGTTTAAAAAGCTCTACATTGACAGAAAGAGGACCGATTTATAAAACATTGGAAACAAATGTGATTGAATAATAAGGAGGTAACAGCACATGGCCAGACGCAAAAAAGATGTGGATAATAACAAAAAAACGGCAATAGATACTGCAATAAAAAAGATAGAGAAGGATTTTGGCAAAGGATCAATTATGGTAATGGGTGCGGATCAAGTTGCTAATGTCGAAGTCATTCCAACCGGTTCTCTTGCCCTTGATTTAGCTATGGGTGTGGGAGGATATCCCCGGGGAAGGATTATTGAAATTTACGGACCCGAATCAAGTGGAAAAACAACGCTTACCTTGCATGCCATCGCAGAAGCTCAAGCCAATGGAGGGATAGCAGCTTTTGTTGATGCTGAACATGCCTTGGACCCTGTCTATGCGAAAAATCTTGGTGTGGATCTTGATAGTCTTCTGATTTCACAGCCTGGAAGTGGAGAAGAAGCTCTTGAGATAGTTGAAACCTTGGTAAGAAGCGGTGCTGTGGACCTGATCATAGTGGATTCAGTGGCCGCATTGGTTCCAAGAGCTGAAATTGAAGGAAACATGGGAGATGCTCAGATGGGACTTCAAGCCAGATTAATGTCTCAGGCTTTAAGAAAGCTCTCCAGTGCTGTTAACAAATCAAAAACATGTGTGATTTTTACCAATCAACTTAGAATGAAAATAGGTATCACTTTTGGAAATCCCGAAACAACAACGGGTGGAATGGCGTTAAAGTTCTACTGCTCTATTCGTCTTGATATTAGGAGAATTGGGTCACTAAAAGAATCGGCAGAATTTGTTGGAAACGAGACCAGGGTAAAAGTTGTTAAGAATAAAGTTGCACCACCGTTCAAAGAAGCTTATTTTGACATTATTTACGGAAAAGGTGTGGTTAGAGAAAACGAATTGATCACACTGGGAGATGAAGATGAATTTATTTTAAAAAAGGGATCGTGGTTTAGTTATTTGACCCCTGCTGGTGAGGAGATCAGTATGGGGCAGGGTAAAACCAATGCGGTTGCCTTTTTAAAAGAGAACACCAAAATCAGATACGAACTTGAAAACAGGATAAGAGAAAAACATGAGATCCCGTTAATCGATCTCGAAGATGTAGAAGAGGAAAAAGGAGAAGATGAAAAAGGAAAGTAAACAGGAAAGGGATATCTATCAATATTGTTCTCTTTTATTTAAATACCGACCACGCACAGAAGAAGAAATACGTAAACGGTGTAAAGAAAAAGGGTTTGACAATGAAACGATAGAAGATGCTGTTAATGAATTATACGCCTTAAAAATGCTGGATGATTTGAGATTTTCAAAAATGTACGTTGAAGATGGTTTGAAACTGAAAACAAAAGGTTTGTTCAGGCTGGAGAGAGAGCTGTCAGACCTTGGGGTTCCCCAGGAAAAGATCCAGCAAGCACTTGAGGAAGTGGATGAAGAGGAAATTCATGAAGTACTGAAAATGGATTATCGAAAAAATTGCAGAAATAATCCCGAAAAATGGCAAAGAAGAATGTATCGCAGGGGATTTCAAGCAAAACAGATAATTGAAGTCATGAAAGCTTTTAAAGACAATAATTTTGATTGATATAAACGGAGGTAAACTATGGGATTAATGATCATATTATGGATTGTTTTTATTGTAGCGGCAAGTATTTCCGCGTTTTTTGCAGGTGTTTTTTATGCAAAGAAGTACTTAGAAAAAAAGATAGAACAGGAAGTTAAAAACGATATTAAAAGGGCAGAAAAAACCTATGATGAGATAATCGCATCAGCAAAAACGGAATCTGTTGCCATTATTCGACAGGCTAAATTGGATGGAAAAGAAGAGGCGCACAAGATCATAGATGCAGCTGAGAAAGAAGCCAAAAGGACCAGAGAAGAGATCAAACGAGCTGAAACCAGATTGGAAAAGAAAGAAGCCTCTTTTGATAAACGGGAAGAACAGTTTCTAATAAAAGAAGAAAAGTTAGAGGAAAAACAAATTGAAATTCGTGACAAAGAAGAAAAACTGGATAAAATTATCAGTGAAGAAGAGGAAAAACTTTATCAAATCGCTCAGCTAACACACGAAGAAGCAAAAGATATAATTTTCAACGACACCAAGCGACAATATGAACATGACCTGGCTCAGATGTTTAAAGAAATTAAAGATGAAAAAGAAGAAGAAGCAGAACGGCATTCCCAGTGGGTTGTGACGACTGCTATTCAAAGATATGCAGCGGACTATGTAAATGATGGTACGGTTAGCACGGTTTCTCTCCCTACTGATGATATGAAGGGACGAATCATAGGGCGGGAAGGCAGAAATATTCGTGCTTTTGAGAAGATTACAGGGGCAGATTTGATCATTGATGATACACCGGAGATTGTTGTGGTTTCCTGTTTTAATCCCCTTAGAAGAGAAGTTGCCAGATTAACATTGGAAAAACTGGTTGCTGATGGAAGAATACATCCTGCGAATATTGAGGAAACTTATAATAAATCAATGAAAGAGATTGCAAAGCTTGTGAAGGAAGAGGGAGAACGTGCAACCTTTGAAACCGGTGTAAGAGGTCTGAACAACGAATTAATTAAACTCATCGGAAGACTCAAATTCAGAACAAGTTTTGGCCAGAATGTGCTGGAACACTCCATTGAGGTGGCAAAATTTGCCGGTATGATGGCTGAAGAATTGGGATTGAATGTTGATCGCGCAAAAAGAGGCGCCTTATTACACGATATCGGTAAAGGTGTGGATCATGAAGTTGAAGGATCACATGCATTAATTGGTGCTGAATTGGCAAAAAGATACGGCGAAAAAGATGATATTATTAACATGATTCAATTTCATCACGGAGAAACAGAACCTGAATCTCCTGAAGCTTGTTTGGTTGCTGCTGCGGATGCTATTTCAGCTGCAAGACCGGGAGCCAGGAGGGAAACTGTTGATTTATACATCAAACGGCTTCAAAAGCTTGAAGAAATTGCCAAAAACCACAAAACAGTTGAAAAGGCTTATGCCATACAAGCCGGAAGAGAGCTTCGAATACTTGTACAGCCGGATAAAATTGATGATATTATGGCAGATAAATTGGCTTTCGATATTGCAAAAGAAGTGGAAGAGGGCGTGGAATATCCCGGACAGTTAAAAGTCACTGTCATTAGAGAAAAACGCTCTGTTGCATACGCCAAATAATCGGGTCATATGAGCTAAAATCAATTCCTAGTACTAAGAGAAAAAACAATTATCAATTTTTGTAAATAGATAAGTTATTCAGGGGCGGAGAGGATTCGCCCTTTTTTTAGGGGAGGAAAAGATGCGAAAATCAAGCAAATTACATTTTTTATTAGTTTTATTGGGCTTATTTTTGAGTTCTGCATTGTGTGGTGCTGTTGAAGTTTGGGTTTCCTGGGAAGGTGAAACGCTTTTCAGAGAGTTATCTAAAGAATGGGAATCAGAAACCGGTGAGACGGTAAAGTTGGTTTATATTCCAGAGTTGGAGGAAAAGTTGACCATTACCTTAAAAGGCGGCGGCGATTTGCCGGATATCTGCCTGATTAAAACGGATAATCTGCCATTAATTCTTGACTACGCCCAACCAGTTGAAATAGCTGAGTTAAATGGATTGGATTTTGAATTTGATGAGAAATTGGCGCATGCATTTGACTATCAATCAAAAAAATACGTGACACCTTATTATGCTGACATGCAACTGATGTATTTGTCTACAAAAGTGTTTGATCAATTGGATTTGGATTTACCTGATAATGACTGGAATTTTGAAGAATACTTACAGTTCATGCAAACTATTAATGAAAAAGGTATTCAACCCAGTGGTTGGGGGATTAATTCTGCTTATCTTTTTACAGGATTGCAAGAAGGTTTAGGCAGTCCTGTCATTAATGATGATGGAAGAATTGAGTTAGTGACACAAGAAAACATACTTCTTTTAAATCGATTCAAGGATTGGTATCAAACCGGATTATTGTTTGATTACGTTACTCGCCCTAATATCGTTAAGGCTTTTTCCAAAGGAGAATTAGCCATGTTTCCCCAGGGTAGCTTTTTAATCAAAAAATTCAAAGATTCAGGATTGGATTTTGCGATCAAACCCTTACCTACTCCGTGGCGATCGGTCATCGATCCGAAAGGTTTTGTTTGTTTTAACAAACAGCCTCATACCGTTTCATTGCTATACAAATACCTACAAGCAAACGAAGTCTTTGCCAAGGATTTCATAAAATATCCGGCTATCAAACCAGAACAACCACAAGAAATTCCATATTATTTACAAATGAAAAAAGCTATACAAGATGGAATGGTACAGCCTATCGATGATCAATACGTATTTGGTTATTGGCCCGCTATGAGAACGGCTCTTGATTTGATATTAAAAGAGGGGACGGATGTTCAAGAGTCCCTGAAAAAGGCACAGGAATATATAGACCAAAGATGAAAGCAATAGGTCCGTTGATTGGTTTAATTCTTCTGTTTTCATTGTTACCCTTTATACTCAGTGTATTTGTTATTGAAGACTTCTCACTAATACAAATGATTGAAATCGCTAGGGATGCTTCCATGCGAATCAGCATGGGTGTGTCCCTTTTGTATGCCTTTGTCACTATTGTCATTTCCCTGGCAGTTGGTATGCGTTTTGCCTTTCATATTTATCATATGAAAAAGATATATCAGGAATTTTTTTTATTCCTTCTGTTTTTAACCTGGATGATCCCCGCTTTTATTTCCGTTCCCATTTACAGAAGCATTTTGTATTGGTTTACTGACACATTGGTTGAAAATCGATTTTTTGCCTTTTCAACCACCTGTCTGATTCGCCTTTGGATCAACATACCCATCACAACGTTAATTGCATATGCTGCTATGAAAAACACCCAAAATCACCAAATCGAGATGATGCGTATGGAAGGCGCGAATAAAGAGGAAACGTACGATTTTTTGTTAAACCCTTTGACAAGATCAACGCTTTTGAGTTTTTCAGTTATTTTGTTAATCAACAGTTTAAGGGAGTTTTCCATTCCCCTGATGCTAACAAATGGGAGACCCTATTTGATGGAGGGTTTTACATCCTATGGCATCTCAGGCTCAACAACAACGTTAGGACTGTTCCTTAAAGATTCAATGTTTCGTCTGAACGCTGATTTCATCGCTTACTCTCAGTCTCTGTTTGTTAGTCTTTTTATTCTGCTGATATTTTTCAGTATTCGTAAAATTAGAACGGGGAAAAGCCATTTTCTATTCATTGCACCCCTTATCGACTGCTTTTTATTCTGTAATCTACCAAGTGCCATTGGGGTATTGCTGTTTAGCCTTCTTTTTTTTACAAAACGCCTCAGCCGTTTACTTTTATTTATTCCATTAATACTGACTTCCTTTATTTTTGGGGAGTTAACTCCGGGTTTATTGTTGATCGCCCTTCTGTTCTTTTTTGAGAAGAAAAGACTCTTTGCATATCGTTTATTAAAAAGAATCTGGAATAAGGTAAGTGATGTGTCAGTTTTAATTTGGGTGCTGATAACGATTTTGATTCTTTTCAATTTCATCAAATTGGCTTTTTCTGACCCTCTTTATATTCCTGATTGGAATGAATTTCCACCCTATACAGTTGGGAACTTTTCAGCAGTCTTTTCTGATGATTTCCAGAAGAATTTACTCAACAGTACCTTAATAGGATTAATGTCAGCTTTATTGACCCTGTTAATCGTTTTCCCGGCTGCTTATCAGGCCGTGTTAAAAAAACGTGTCTTTTCAAGTTTGAATTCATTGATCATGCTTTCCATGGTATTGACTGGTATGAATACAATCGTACCGTTATTTCTCATTTTCAGATTATCAGGTTTGATTGATACACTTTTTGGTGTGATATTGATTGTTGTCAATCATGCCGTTCCCATTGCCTTTTTAATCGCCTACGAGGATATGCGGAAGATTCCACATACCTATATCGATCACGCAAATATTGAGGGGGCGTCAACACTTACTACTTTCTTCAAAGTAATTTTTCCACAGATATTACCCATTTCTCTTATTGTATTCATAAAGGTGATGATAGATGGGTGGTCCAGTTTTACAGCTCCTCTCATTTTTATCAGTAATCAAGATAAATATCCCGTTTCATTAAGGCTGTACACTTACGCCGGTAAAGATGCAATGATGTATCCTCAATGGGGTAAATTTGCAGCCGGAAGCCTTATTTCTTTATTGATCTTATTTCTATTGATTTTTCCTTTAAGAAAGGTTTTGTTTAAAGGAATTTATCGATCTTGGTCAGATGAGCAGGTATAAAAAAAACCGGTTATAAACCGGTTTTTAATGGCGGAGAGAGTGGGATTTGAACCCACGTAAGGGAGACCCTTAACACGCGCTCCAGGCGTGCGCCTTCGACCGCTCGGCCATCTCTCCAACAGATGCGATTATATCATAATGGCTTTTTATGGTCAAGAAAGATTTGATAAATAAAATTGAAAGTATTAATAATATGGTATTACTTTTCGATAGTTTCGATTATTAGGTTGGATATACCTTCAAGAAATTCCTTTTTTTGTGATCCAATGACGTTGATTTCTACTTTGTCAACGATCTTTTGACACATATTGTATGTTTCCGGTACCTTTCCAAGGATAGACTCAGAGTTTGATAGATTGATCAGATTATCATGAATAATGATGACAATGACAAATGGGGATGATTTTTGCTCGTCAAACATGGTTAGAAACATGGCTCGTGCATCTGAAAATTCTATCATTTCCGTTTTTTGTACCGTATATTTTTGAAGAACCGGCTCTAATAACTCTTCAAAATCCCTTAAAAGTATATCCTCATTAAGTACCTCAGTCTGCGCTTCTTCAGAATTATTATTGTTATCTGCATTCTCTGCCGTTTCATCAGGAATATCTTGATACCATGAAAGTTGATTTAAAAAGTCATCTTTAATCCCCTGGTTGAGATTATCATAAAGCATGACCGTAAGTTTTGATTCTGTTTCTTTTTCTAATCTGATAAACTGCATACTTTCTTGTAAAAGGATAACCCGATAAGTGCAATCTTTTAAATAAAGCAGTACATAAAAAGCAGGTATGCCGGAATATTGTATTTCAGTGAGTTTTATATCTTGTATCTCCTTTTGAATATCATCCAGAAAGACATCTTCCAAATCCTTCATTTTGTCTTCCATTAATACCTTTTTACCATCAAGAATGATAAAACCTTCATCATCGTATCTGTACCAGGTTACTCTGTATGGCATTTTCAGAGAAACAATTTTATCATGACCTTTTCTCATGATGTATTCGTACCTGTACCTGGCAGTATCACCAGTTTCCATCATGATTCTGGTCCCGCTTATACAACTATTCGAATAAGATTCAAGTATTTCATTGATGAATAAATCTTTGTCGAAAGAAATTCCACTATTAATTGAAGAATCTTCATTATTTTTATTTTCTACAGCTTCTGAAAATAAAAGTGCACAAAACAGTACAAAAAAAAGAAGTAAAATTAAAAGTCTTTTTTTCTTCCCAAGAGGCATTAAATCACCCACAAGATAATATAATAGTTTAACTAAAAAAATGCTTAACGTTAATTACTCTTTTTCTCCATCGTTGATGAGATTGAAAATCTTCTCTGTTCTTGATTTAACATCGTTTGATGCATTTTTTACACCAAGGTTCAATTCATTTTCTTGATTTTTGGCAGAATTAAGCATTTCTACACTTTTACTCACAATGGTTTCGTATCGTTGGTTGACCCTGTTAAAGTCCATGAAGGTCTTTGAACCGAAAAAGCCAATGGTTAGGATTGCAAAACCTGCTGCGATTTGGTAAGGAATATTTTTTCTCCGTTTTACACGTTTTAAAAACTCTTTTTTCCCCTTTTCACTTGAACTGTACGAGGCTCTAATCTTTTGAAAGTTCAAGACCTCTTTGTAAGAAAGGAAAATGGAATGACAAGCCTGACATTCCTTCATATGTTCTCTGAATTCCCTTATCTCTTTCGAGTTCATCTCGTTGTCCAGATATCTATCCATGTACTTTTCTCTGAACTCACTGCAGTTCATTCAAATACCTCCTTAAAGCTAATTTAATCTCCAATGCCATGTTCCTCTAAAAGCTTCTTTAATCTTTTTCTGGCATAATAAATTCTACTCTTTACTGTCCCTAAAGGCTTTTCGGTGATTTTTCCGATTTCTTCGTAATCAAGCCCCTCAATATCTCTTAAAGTGATAAAAAGATTATCTTCTTCCGATAACTTACTTAAAACATTTCTAAAATCCTCTATCCTGAGTTGCTTACGGATATCTTCTTCGATATCTACTTCTGATGCAGGTTCGCTAAACCCACCATCTTCTTCATCTTCAAAATCAGTAAACGTCTCAGACCGTTTGGAATATTTCTTTAAAGTATCTTTGCATACATTCACTGTTATCCTGTATAACCAGGTGGAAAATGCTGAATCGCCTTTAAATCTTTTAATGCTTTTATAAACCCTAAAAAAAACCTCTTGTATAACATCCTCTACATCGTCAACATTTAGATAAGATCTTGCTATTCCGCCAACCAAACTTGCATAACGGTCATAGAGCGTTTCATATGCCCATATTTTCTTTTTTTTAAGGGCTTTGATAAATTCTTTTTCCCCTTCGCGTATCTCCTGAGGACTTTTTTCCTGATGATTTTCATTGGAAAACACGCGCATTTCCCCCCTACATAGGTTTAGACTAAGAAAACTCTCAAAAGTTCAAACTATTCGCTAAACCAATCAATTATCTCTTGGGCTACTCTTTCCTTTTCTATATCATTGACGACAACATGAGGACTTTTTTCTAGAATGAGCCGCTCTTTTTTTTGGGATTTAATGCCTGATTCAATGATATCCAAAACTTCTACAGGAACGGTTTGATCGTTTTTTGAAATGATGGTCAAACAATCAGAATGTATCTTGGGTAATCTGGCTTTTGCAAGTCGCTGCAACTTGAGCAAATCTCTTGCTTTTGTAGGCCAATCGTAATCCCAATATTCATCTTGAAGTTTTTTTAAATGTTCTTCCTGATGCTTCTCGCTCACCGGTCTTTTGATTTTCTTTAAAAATAATCCGATCAACGGTGTTAAATAAATCAAGTTATTTGAAGCCTTTAAAGCGGGAGCTGCCAATGCAATTTTTGGAGGGTTAAATAGCGATGCTAATAATAAAGTTAAAAGTCCTCCCATCGACAATCCGCAACAAAAAACTTCAGAAAATTCCTTTTTTAGGTTAATATAAGCATCTACAACACGTCTGAGCCATTGATCATAATTGGAATTGAGAAAATCAACATGATTCGTGCCATGCCCTGGTAGTCTGGGGATATAAACGGAAAACTCGGATTCATGGAGCCTTTTTCCCAAATAAAGCATATCATGTGGAGAACCGGTATATCCATGGATTAAAAGCACACATTTTTCATTGCCACGAAAGAAGTGTTCTTGACATTCAGGTGCAACTAAATCAGTTTCTTTTGGGATATTGTCCAACCACATATTAACCCTTCTCCTGTTGGTGCTCTTTTGATAAGATGACGTATTTTTCTGCATGTTCCTTTAGACTATCTTCAGAATTGTTCAATGTTTTCTTTTTGATACAAGGGGTACCAGCGTACAAAGCTGAAGTTTCACAGACTTGGTTTTCTTTTACCAAAGAACCTGCTGCAATAATCGTTCCTGATTTGATAACAGATCGGTTTAAAATAATTGCTCCTATACCGATTAAAACATTATCTTCAATCTGGCAACCATGTAAGACAGCATTATGTCCAACGGTTACATTTTTACCTACAATAGTTGGTACACCAGTATCTGTATGAACGGTGGCGTTGTCTTGAATATTGCTGTTTGGTCCGATCCTGATTGCCGCCATATCTCCCCTTAAAACAGCGCCATACCAAATGCTGGCTCCTTTTTCTATCACAACATCACCTATGATGGTGGCGTTTGGTGCAATAAATGTATCGGTATCGATTGTGGGATATTTGCCCTTATAGCTTATAATCAATCTTACCCCTCCTAAATCTCCTTGTACTCTGCTACGTGGAATGTGTTAAGTTTATTGTTGGTACTCTCATACCAATGACAAATGATCTTTTGTGCAAAATCTCTTTTTAAAAAGCCTGCCTCTATACGCTCCCTTGCAGTCTGATTTCGATATATGGAAGGATTGGCAAGAACTTTTAATTCCAAAGGTGTCGTAACCAGTTTTATCTCATCTATTGATTCGATTTTTTTAAGTCTTTTTTGGATTTCATCAGTCACAGCCTTTTCTGGCATAGGTTTAATGTTTATTAGAGCAATATTTGAACTAAGAGGACCAATAATTTTCACATTTGCCAGTTGTGCATGAAATCCTACATTCTCTAAAATATCCAATAGAATTTCATTGGATAAGCAAACACTGTGACCATGATAATCGGGAACAATCAACATTTTCAGCAGATGCTTTGCCTTGCAACCCTCTCGGTGTACTGATTCACCAATTTTCACTCTTGATTCATCTACCTGATAATAAGACAAAATGCCTCTAATATCTACTTTGCTGAGTTCCAAAAATGGCGCATAAACACGATTCATGAGTTTAAATCCGTATTCACCCCAACTGTCTGACAGATTCGCACCGGTTGCAGTCAGTAGGTTTTCGCCTTCTGATGCAAGTTTTACTCCGGCAATCTTTACTTTTTTTGTGCATCGGTTACAAGAGGGACCGTTTCTTAGAACCTTTTCCTGGGTACTTCTCATATCAACAAAAACCAAATGACACTGTAGCTGTTCAGCCGTTTTTAAGACATTTTCCAGTGTTTTGGAATAAGTATACGGTCCATAAATGACATGGACCAGCTGTAAATGCCTAGGACCTAAAGCATCTGCACAAATATATGCCAAAGCTGTGGAATCCAATCCTCCGGAAAATCCCAATAAAAGAGGAAATTCTTGAACCTCTTTGATTATATCATTTTTAATTTCTTCGACAAGTTGCTTAATATCTTTTGAATCAATCAAACAATCCTGCCCCCTCAGAGGGATGTACTTTGTAGAATTGGAATTCTGTTTGATAGCTGTTTTTGTAAGCAATCTTTAAAGAATCCAGCTGTGCTTCTTCCATATTTTTTTTTGCAAGGAAGATGATACTGCCGCCAAAACCACCACCCATGATTCTTGCACCAAACACGAAGGACATTTGATTCAGTTCCTTTACAAGAAAATCAATTTCTTCACAACTGCTTTCATAGTCATCCCGCAAGCTAATATGGGATTGATTCAGCAGTTCTCCTACTTGTTTTTCATTTCCTGTTTCCAACGCTTTTTGACAGGTTAAAACCCGTTGATTTTCCGTCAAAACATGCTTGGCTCTTTTAAATTCGATTTCATCAAGTTTATCTTTATGTTCGGTTAAATAATCGAGAGTCAATGCTCTGAAAGTTTTTTTGTCCAATTTCTTTAAAGCACTTTCACATTGCGATCGCCTGGCGTTATATGCCCCATCACCCAATGAATGATGAACAGATGAATCTAAAATGTAAAATTGTGAATCGGCTAAATTAATGGGAACATATTGATATTCCATGGTCATGGTATCTAGAAAAACAGCTTTATCCTGTTTTCCCATGACTGAAATAAATTGATCCATAATGCCGCATTTGACACCTACAAATTCATTTTCAATTCTTTGGGCAAAGTGATAGATTTCCTCCTTGTCAAGGGTTAAACCCACATGATTCGAAATTGCCATAATCGATGCAACTTCAATTGCCGCACTGCTTGAGAGACCGGCTCCAATTGGGATGTTCGATTCGACTTCGATATCCAATGGCGGAATGTGAAGATTGTATAAGGTAGTTAAAAAGAAAATAGTACCTTTTATATAATCCGTCCAATCGCCTGTTTTTGATAGTTCATTGGTAATAAAAGTATTGCTCCCAAATCCTTTGGAAGTTATCTTGTGATAATTACCCTCTGTTTCTGTTACCTTTACTTTCGTCTTTTTATCGATTGCAAAGGGGAGAATAAAACCATCATTATAATCCACATGCTCTCCGATAATATTGACTCTTCCAGGTGCTTTAGCGTACAAATATACCCCTCCTGTTTATGGAATCATCTCTATTTTACCATGAACCTGAGCCTAAAGACTGCTCTATTGGTTTGGTAATGCATCATTTATATGATTGTATAACTTATGTTAAAAAAAGATTTGGCATAAATAGAAACACCCTGATTCTCCCTGATCAATTCCTATAGATGTATATTGATAGTTTTTAAGAAGATTGCGGCGATGTGTAGGGCTTGCGATAAATTGTAGAAAGGCTTTTTTTGCGGGATCCGTGCAAATCGGGAAATAACAGCAATTTTCAGCTACAGTCGCAAAACCGAAAAAATTATTTTCTTGACTAGATTCCTGCCTAAGAATATCCAGGATTTCGTCCGCGCGGGCGTTAAATCCGCTGTGAGCCAGATACTTATCTCGTTCTGCCTGGTGGCTGGCATGCGCTTGAGCGATGAATGAATACCTGAGTTCTAGTTCGTCCAAGCCGCGTTCTTTTCGATAGTTATTGATGTAATCAAGGAATTGTTGACGGACTTCTTGCAAAGTGAGTGTTTTAACAGATTCAGATGTTGCTATTGAGAAACAGCAAATGAATAAAAACAATACGGTTATAACAGAACGCATTAAGATCACTACCTTTTGCTTATGAGTGATTCATATTCAACACCTGTCAAGATAGGCTCCTTAGTCCAGGAGTGCTATCCCTTCCTTCAACATAACGATCAAAACGGATGACAAAAAAGAATGTGCTCCCTTCACCAAAGGTGCTTTTAACCTGAAGAGAACTTCCCATATGCTCTAAAAGGGAATTGGAAATGGTAAGCCCTAAACCTGTTCCGCCAAATTCCCTGCTGATGGAATTATCAGCCTGTGTGAAAGAATTAAAGATCTCTTCCAATTTGTTTTCTTTAATACCTATTCCTGTATCTGTCACTGAGAATTGGCAGATAATATATTTTTCATCCTCATTGATCAGTTGAATATTGAGAAAAACTGATCCCTCCGAGGTAAATTTTACTGCGTTGCTTAACAAATTGTTGATGATCTGATTCAACCGTAAAGGATCTGAATAAACACTGAAATCTTTTGTTTTGTCAATGTGATAGTCAATGCGAATATCTTTTTCTGTTGCCAATGGTTCTATCATTTTTAGAGAATAATGGGCCACTTCATTGATGTTAGTGGGAACATGGTCAATTTCAAGTCTTCCCGCTTCAATCTTTGAAAAATCTAGAATGTCGCTAATGATTTGTAGTAAATTTTTCCCAGAATAATTGATATACTCCACATATTTTTTTTGTTCATCTGATATATCAGAATTTTCAAGAATTTGTGAAAAGCCGATAATACCATTAAGAGGGGTTCTTAATTCATGACTCATGTTGGCCAAAAATTCTGATTTTGCGATATTGGCAGCATTAGCCTTTTTTTCGCTTTCCTGTAGTTTTTCCTCGTATAAACGCCTTTGGGTAATATCGTTGATGGTGACCACTGTTCTGCCATCAGATAAAAAATTAAACCGACATTCCACATCTCTTATTTCTCCAAACTTTGTGGTTATTTTCAAGTCTCTTTCGGCTTCATCCTGACTGCTGAATGTCTTAACCATGTTTAGAATATCTTGAATATCTTCTGGTGGCACTTTTATTAACTGGAACCAATGATCGATATTTTGAATATCTGATTCAGAATAACCGGTAATCTTTGTATTTTCTGTATTCATCAAAAGCAAATTCCCTGTGGGATTCCAAATTTGAATACCAATTAAGACATTTTCAAATAATGCGTTGAGGAGTTCTTTTTCTTTTTTTAAAAGATCGAGATTTTTTTCCACCTCAAGATTTTTTTCTTCCAAAAGTTCATTGGTGTTGGTTAACTCTTCGTTCATAGCAGACAGTTCACTTTCCGCACTCTCTTTTTGTATGAAGGTTTCCTCGGCCTGTGAGAGCATTAGATTGATGGTTTTAACAAGAGAGCTGAATTCATTGGGATAATCATATGACAAACGCTGATGAAAATCATCCTGAAAATCCAGTTCATTGATCTTGGTTTTCAATTCCTCCAAAGGATGAACAACATGCTGGTTTAGTAATCGATAAATGATGATTGTGACGAAAACAGTTGTCAGCATCATTATTAGGGAAAAGGCAAGGGCTCGGTTAAATAAATACTGTAAGTCACTGGAAGGGATATAACTGAAAAGAAACAAATTCAAATCATTATTCTTTTTTAAAGTGACAAAACCGGTTTGATCACCAATCTTTGTTTCATCAAAATAATCTTGGGAAGAACTGATACTCTGAAATAACCTTGTATAAACGGGGTTTTTATATTCGATTTCTAGGGTATCAAAGTCTGTATAATCAGGATGGGCAATGATATTTCCCTCAAAGTCCATTAAAAAAACAAATCCATTTTCGCTGGGTTTGATTTGAGAGATTTGCTGGATAAGGGTTTTAACTGAAACATCGCCGCTGATGACTGCATCTACTTGCGAATTATCAACTGGGGAGGAGATTGAAATAATCATATCGTCACGACTTGCATTTAAAAAGATATTTGTATAAGTCAGTTTGTTTTGTTCTTTGGCATTGATATACCAGGGTCTGGTTGTCAATTGAAAACCTTCATAGGGTTTCCAGCCACTGGCGTTGATCATCTTGTTGTTTTCGTCACCGTAGTAGATGGATGAGAAAAAAACACTTTCATTTAAGAAGATCTCCATGATGGATAGTTTTTCATCATCGGTGTAATCTTTTTGAGAAAACAATGTTGCAATATCCTTAATAGTTGAACTGTTTTTGTACAACCATGAAGTAATCTCTGAGTTTATGGACTCCGTAATGCTGTTTCCTTTCTCACGAGCGGTTTCTGCTACAGCTTGATAGGTATATTGGTAATGGGGAAAGAAGAAAAGTATAAAGATGACTATGACAAAAACAATTAGAAGTTTTAATTTAAATTGAATCGTTGCCTTTTTTAAATGATGGATCATACTGGGTATTGTCAACTTGAACCTCCTTGCCATTTAACTTGAAATAATGGGATGTTACTTTATTACTATTGAGCACTTATGATTCTTCAGAAAAGACTTTGAGAGTATTATAGCACTAGAAATTTACATTTAAGAAGAATATCACACTTTTGATAATAATGTTGAAAAGCGGGAGATTTCCTTGACAATGTCATTCAAAACTCAAATTTCGCAATCTGTTGCCAATTCTAACTTCACTATATTGTAACTATTTGCTGTTGACAAAGTGAAAACAAATCTATATAATAGCACTGGTTTTTATGAAGTGAG
>CAYOFT010000009.1:0-35589 GCA_964403295.1 uncultured Thermotogaceae bacterium
TTAATTATTACGTGGTAGATGGAAAACTCTATTCCATGCCGTTTAATTCATCAAACGCGATCATGTTCTACAACAAAACAATGTTTGAGGAAGCAGGTTTGGACCCAACAAAACCACCTGCTACTTATGAAGAACTCATGGAGGCATGTAAAGCGCTTACAAAAAAAGATGCAAATGGGAACATCATTCATTCGGGTATTACTTGGAACCTTCACAGTTGGTTCTTCGAACAAATGCTCGCATTACAAGATGCACCTTTAGTAAATAACAACAACGGAAGAACAGCGGCCCCAACAAAAGCTCTATTGAACAACGAAGCGGCACTAAAATTCGTCGAACTATGGAAAGAACTATCAGACAACGACTTCATGGTTAACACCAAAAAAGAAGATTGGACAGGAGCCAGAAAATTATTCCTGTCTCAGAGTGTTGGTATGTTAATCACATCAACATCTGACGTTTCTGCAATAATGGATGGGGCAAAAGAAAACGGTTTTGATGTTTCTGCCGCATTCTTACCCACACCTGCAGATTCTCCACAAGGTGGGGTTGTCATTGGTGGTGGAAGTTTGTGGATGATCGATGGAAATCCGGACGAAGAATTGGAAGCAACTTGGGAATTCGTCAAATTCATGTCCGAAACAAAACAACAAATCGATTGGCACAAAGGAACAGGTTATTTCCCTGTTAGAAAAGATGCCATCACACAGCTTCTTAACGAAGGCTATTACAGTGAATATCCCGACCATATGGTTGCCATTCTGCAACTGTTATTCTCAAAACAAAATTACAACACCAATGGAGCCATTATGGGAATATTCCCGGAATTCAGAAATACATTTGAAGATAACATTGAAAGAATGCTCAATGGGCAGATGACTCCAGAACAGGTATTAGAAGACTCTGAAGAAACTGCTACAGAATTATTAGAGGAATATAACGAGCTTTATTAAACAATGTCTTTATGATAGAATCACGAGGCGGCTTTATGAAGCCGCCTCAGTTTTTACGGAGGTGCACTGTTGAGAAAACTTTTACCCTATTTATTACTTATACCCACGTTCTTTGTCATCATCTCTTTTATATACATACCAGCTTTCAATTCATTTAAGATGAGCTTCTTCCGGGAAAATAAGTTTGGAACGAAGACCATATATGTTGGTTTGGACAATTTTGAAAAAGTTTTATTTGATGCTGAATATTTACAGATAGCCGGTTTTACGCTTCTCTACGTTGGTTTATCTGTTTTAATAACCATATTTCTTGCTTTTTTATTAGCCTTACTTTTAAATAAAAATGTGCCAGGAACCTATATTTATAGAGCTCTGATATTTATCCCATATGCCGTATCACCGGCAATTGCCGGATCATTATGGACATTTCTCCTTGATCCAGTAGCGGGACATGTAAATTATTTTTTCACGAATATCTTTGGTACCCAAATCGCTTGGTTGACGACACGCCCTTATGCCTTTTATGCTTTGCTTTTTGCGACGGTTTGGAAAATGATTCCCTTTAGTCTAATCTTTTACATTGCAGGTTTACAAAGTATTTCAAATGATCTATTGGAATCAGCGACGCTTGATGGGGCAAATGCTTTTACCAAAACGTGGAGAATAAAGTTTCCACTTGTATCTCCAATCACCTTTTATCTTGTCATCATGAATATCATCAACGCCATGTTCAAATCCTTTGCTATTATTGATGTTATGACAAAAGGTGGACCGGGTGGCTATACAAGCACTATGATGTACAAAGTTTATCTCGATGCATTCTCATACCAAAAGACAGGACCTGCTTCTGCACAAAGTGTTGTCATGTTTATCATCATGGCAATTGTAACCGTTGTTTATTTTGTGTATGGAGAAAGACGCGTTCATTACAGATGAGGGGTGAATGATATGTATATGAAAACAAGAAAAAGGATAGACACAATATTTACTGAGATAGCCTTAATCATCATATCGTTGATCGTATTTGCACCCCTATTGCTGGCGATTACCATCAGTTTTCAAACACCTGACAGTGTTTTTTCTTATCCACCTAAGTTATTTCCAACCACATTCTACTATAATAATTATATTAACGCTTTTAAGGCCATACCATTTGCACGCCTTTTACTTAACAGCGCAATCATCGCTGTTGCGATAACATTTGGAAAAGTTATTTCGGGTATTCTTGCCGGCTATGCATTTGCAAATTTTAAATTTTTCGGGAAAAGATTTACTTTTTCCTTTTTGTTTGCAACTCTTTTCTTACCTGCTGAAACGATTATGATCGTTCCTTTGTTTTTAATCATGAACCAATTAGGCTGGGTAAATACCTATTGGGCCCTCACTATCCCATTTATGGCAAGTGCTACCAATGCATTTTTATTCAGACAACATTTTCAAACTTTCCCGTCAGAATTGGAAGATGCGGCAAAGATTGATGGCGCAGGTCCGATGAAATTCTTTTTAAAAGTATTACTCCCATTATCCAAATCGATGATAGCCGGTGTTGTTATTATTAACTTCGTTTACTCTTGGAACATGTATTTGTGGCCTATGATCGTTTCAATGGAAGATAAAATGAAAACTGTACAAGTCGGTGTGAAGATGTTGATTTCAGGCGAAGGAACAAATAACTGGGGGGTCATAATGGCCGGAACCTTGATTGCCGTTTTGCCAACCGTCATAGTTTTTCTGTCCTTGCAGAATCTATTCGTAAAAAGCCTAGTCAGATCGGGCGTAAAGGGTTAGGCTAAAGTCAAGGATGGAGTGATTATTATCTTTTTATATCTTTTACCCGCTTTATTTTTTGGATGGTCTCTGGGAGCCAACGATGCGGCGAATGTATTTGGTCCGCCCATAGCTTCAAAATTAGTCAAATATAAAAACGCCATACTGTTATCTGCTCTTTTCATTATCTTGGGAGCAATATTACAAGGAAAGAACGGGATGGAAACCATGAAAGAAGTTTCCTCTTATTCTTTACTGTCCAGCAGTCTTTCCGTATTGTCTGCCGCATTAACAATGACTATCATGACCTACCTGAAAGTACCTGTTTCATCCTCTCAGGCGATCGTTGGCGCAATTATTGGAATGAACCTGAGTACAAACAACGCTGTCAATTGGTCTGTCATATCAAAACTTCTTCTCGCATGGGTTGGAACCCCACTGGGTGGTCTCGCTATAGGTTTTGTTTCATATAAGTTTTCGATCATATATTTTAAGAAAATTAAGTCTCCGTTGTATCAAGATAAAATATTAAAAATATTGGCCATAACTTTTGGCTGTTATGGATCATATGCTCTTGGCGCAAACAACGTTGCAAATATTACAGGAGTTTTTGCCAATCACTTTGGGACCACAACATGTGCCATAATAGGTGGTTTTGCTATTGCAGTTGGCGTATTGACATATAGTAAACGTGTCATGTACGCTGTAGGAAAAGAAATCGCAAATTTGGACTATTTTTCTTCGACAATGGTTATTTTTGCTGAATCTCTCACTGTATGGATTTATGCTCTTTTGGGAATACCTGTTTCTACCTCCCAGGCTGTGGTGGGAGCAGTTCTTGGAACAAGCATCGCTGCAGGTAACGCGCAGATAAGTACAAAACAAGTACTAAAAATCGTCATCGCATGGGTCAACACGCCTATTAGTGCTGGCCTTATTGCAGTGGCTTTCACACTAATTCTAAAGCTCTTTGGAATACATTTTTGAATTAATACCTGATTGATTCAGAAAAAAAAACAGCGGATTCTCTACTATTTCGAACCAGGGAAGGAAATACTTATGTTTTACTACATCATTCCTGCATTAATATTTGGCTGGGCCCTTGGAACAAACAGTGCTGCAAATGTATTTGGTCCACCCGTTGCATCCAAAATGATTAAATACCAAAACGCTGTTTTATTATCAGCGGTATTTATCGTCTTGGGAGCAGTTTTTCAAGGTCAAAATGGTATAGAAACAATTCGTGGATTCTCATCAAATTCCATTCTATTAAGCAGTATTTCTGTGCTCTCAGCTGCAATAACTTTAATGCTTATGACTTATTTAAAAGTTCCCGTTTCCTCTTCGCAGGCGATTATCGGATCAATTATTGGGATCAATTTGATAACAAATCAATCCGTCGAATGGAGTGCGTTGATAAAAATTATCTCTGCTTGGATAGCAACACCACTTGGTGGGGCATTTTTTGGTTTTATTTCCTACAAACTGTTTGCAATATTCATCAGAAAAATCAAATCAATTGTTCTTCGGGGAAGACTTTTAAAGCTGTTGACCATCATTTTTGGTTGTTACGGTGCATATGCTTTAGGCGCAAATAACGTGGCCAATATAACTGGCGTTTTTGCTGATGATATAGGTATTATCAATGCTACCCTTGTAGGTGGCATTGCAATTGCCTCTGGTGTATTAACTTTCAGTAAACGAATCATGCTGTCTGTTGGAAAGGATATTGCAGCTTTAGATTACTATACTTCAACAATCGTTGTTTTTGCAGAATCAATAACTGTTTGGATTTTTGCACTCATTGGTGTACCTGTTTCCATATCTCAAGCTGTTTTGGGAGCGATTATCGGTTCAAGCCTTGCAGCTGGAAATACTGAGATTAATAGAAAACAAGTTTCAAAAATGATTATTGCATGGGTTAATACACCAGTCAGTGCAGGTTTATTGGCTATAGCAATGATATTTTGTTTAAGATTTATGGGCTTTTCTATACAGTGATTTCATTTTCTAATTTAATAAAAATTAATTTAATTTCTTTGGCAGCCTTTGAATCGTCAATTTCAACGACAGGCATCTCATTTGAATTGGCAATATTAACCTTTTCATCAAAAGCGATTTCCCCTAAAATCGTAATTTTGTTGGTCTCGCAAATTTCTTTAATTTCTTTACTTTTTTCCAAATTCATGTCATATCGATTGATCACCACTGAATAGGGAATTTTAAAATGTTCAATCACTTCCATCATTCTCTTCATATCATGGATACCAGAAACAGTTGGCTCAGTGACCAAAATAGCGTAATCTGTTCCTGTTAAGGAAGAAGTAGCAGGACATCCGATTCCAGGTGCTCCGTCAATAATGACAATAGCTTTTCTTTCGTCTACCGCCATTTTTAATGCTTGTTTTCGGACCTGCGCAACTAATCCCCCACTCATTTCTTCACCAGGTTTAAGTTCAGCGTGAATAAAAGGACCATATTTTGTCTCAGAAAGAAAGTAATCCCCCGGATGATTAAGCACAAAGTCGACAGCTTTTGTCGGACATGCAATGACACAGGCTTTACAACCCTCACAGGCGAAAGGGTCCACCGAATATTTTCCCTTATGATTTTTATGAATGGCGTCATAGCGACACACTTCCTGGCATTTTCCACAACCAATACACTTGCTTTCAACGATTTCAGCCTTGTGCCCCGCTTTGTATTCCATTGTTTCCTTTATATTTGGTTTTAAAATAAGATGCATATTTGAAGAATCCACATCGCAATCGGCAATAATATGGTTGTTAAACAAAACACTTAGAGACCCGGCTAAAGTTGTTTTTCCTGTTCCGCCTTTTCCGCTGATCACTGCAATTTGCTTGGTTTTCATTTGTTTAGACTCCTTTTTTCAATAATATCGATGTATAGCTTCAAGATTTGGTCAGCGATTTCAGGGTACTCTTTTACAAACAACTGTCCATTTGAATGAAGCATTGCAATTTTTTTGTCTAAAGGTATTTTCAAGTCAATTGAATCAGCATACTTTTCTTCAAAGATTTGAGTATGCTTGTCATTCTTTGAATCATTTCTATACTTATTGATGATAATCGAATAGGATATTCCCATTTCTTGAAGAATGGCAATTACCGTTTCCATGTCATGAAGACCAAAAGCAGAATCCTCAGTAACAATCAAAGCATGATCGATACCTCTGAGTGTTTCCACAACCGGACAGGAACTGCCCGGAGGAGAATCCATGATAATGACATCAGAATCATCATAATTCTTTTTCAATTTGGAAATAATCTTAACCCCAGATATTTCTCCAACATTTAAAATGCCTTCCCCAAAAGATATACCGTTAGTCGTTTGATTAAATCGGATTACTCCTAATTCCTTTGGAACCTCTTGGATGGCATTTTCCGGACATACCAAAGAGCAAACACCGCAGCCGTGACAAAGATTCTTAAAAACCAGAACACCTGAATCGTAAACATTAATCGCTCCAAATTGGCATTCCTGTCCACATAAACCGCATTTTGTACATTTCTCAGGATCAATTTGTGGAATCATCAACGAAACCTTTTCTTCCCGCATATCACTCAGAAAATCAAAATAAAGATGACTGTTTGGTTCTTCCACATCTGCATCCAATAATTGCACTCTATATTTATGTGAAAGCGTATACGCTAAATTTACAGCGATGGTTGTCTTTCCCGTTCCGCCTTTTCCACTTAAAACTGCTATTTTTGTTGACATAAAAACCTCCAGTATGGTTCATATATATGTTTTATACATATATATTATAGTTTATCTTTGGCTTATTGTCAAATCGCTATCTTAATAAATAACATATCTGACTGAAAGCGGCTTTCAGAAAAGATATGCTTCATGAAGGAAAGCTTTATGTAGATATTTTAAAATAATAAAAAAGTTTGTTATTAAGAAATATTACGAGGATCCAAGGTATCTCTCAATCCATCACCAATAATATTGATACTTAAAACGATGATAGCAATAATCATACCCGGAAACAGTGCAACCCAAGGTGCACTTAGTAAATAATCACTGCCGTTTCCGATCATACCTCCAAGTGTGGGTTCAGGTGGCGGTACACCCAAGCCTAAAAAACCAAGTGTTGCTTCCGATAACAGTGCGGTTGAAAAGTTTGTTGTAAAAGTAACGATGAGTATGGAAAATACATTGGGCAAGACATCTTTGACTATAATATTAGCGTTTCTCTTTCCCAAAGCCCTACCTGCGACAACAAAAAGCTGCTTTTTTAATGAAATCGTTGATCCTCTGATTGTTCTTGCAAATATTGGTGTATAAACGACCCCTATGGCTATTATCAAATTTTGAACACTGGCCCCGAACAATGCAATGATAAACAAAGCAAGAATGATTGCAGGAAAAGCAAACATAGCATCGATAACCCGCATAATGATTTGATCCACCCAAGTCCCAAAATAACCGGCGATTAACCCCAAACTGGTGCCAAAAAATGATGCCAATATAACTGCCAGAAATGATATTTGCATGCTTTTTTGCACACCGAAAATAATCCTGGATAACACATCTCGACCAAACTGATCCGTTCCGAAGATGTGTGATTGAGTAGGTCCTTTCATAAAAGCATTAACATCCATTTCCAAAGGATCATAAGGGGCAAAGAGTGAAGGGAAAAGGGCAATCATAATGATAAAGGCCAAAACGATAAAGCTGATAATATTCAAGGGATTTTTTATAAATTTTCTGATTAATTTTTTTATTTCCACTTTACACTCCTTAATCTGATAATTCTATTCTTGGGTCAATAACACTGTAAAGGATATCTATTAGAATGTTTAACACTACAATCATAATCCCTATAAATGCAACAATTCCCTGAACCACAGGGTAATCCCTTTGATTAACCGCTTGTAGCAGCAATCTTCCCATCCCGGGTATAGCGAACATGCTTTCGACTACTATGGTCCCACCAATCAAATATCCAAGTTGTATACCCGCAGTTGTGATAACAGGTATCATCCCATTTCGAAGAGCATGTTTAAATATCACCTTTTTGCTTTTTAAACCTTTGGCCTTTGCGACTTTAATATAATCTTGAGAGAGAACATCCAACATTGAATTTCGCGTCATACGCATAATCTGAGCTGCTATCATTATCCCAAGTGTAATTGAAGGTACAAGCATGATCTGAAGATTCTTGAATGGGTCTTGAATAAAATTAACAAACCCAAATAATGAAAAATTTGAAAAATTACTGGAAATAACAACGATGAATATGGCCCCTATCCAAAAAACAGGAGCTGACAACCCGATCAACCCGATCACTCTGAATGTATAATCGTACTTGGAATTTTGTTTCACCGCGGAGATTAATCCAAGTGGTATCCCGATAATGAGACTAAAGAAAATTGAAATCAAAGCTAGTTCAAGTGTTATTGGAAACTTTTCAGCAATAAGCGTAGAAACTGCTTTTCCGGATCTTAAAGAAGTACCTAGATCAAATGTAAATATCCCTTTTAACCATTTAAAGTATTGAACAATAATAGGCTGATCAAGTCCAAGATCTGAATAAAGTTTCTGTACTTGTTCTTCGTTAAGATAGTTTTGTGTTCCAAGCATAATATCTACAACGTTTCCTGGAACGAGATGCAGTGAAAAGAACACAATGATCGTTAAAAGCAATATGGTCGGTATGGCGGATATTAGTCTTCCAAGAATATAAGATAGTTTCACTTTTTTCCCCTTATTAAGAATAACTGTTGCTATACTGAAGAATAATATCCGGGACTTTAAAAGCCCCGGATAAAAGATCAGTCCGTATTATTCCACTGAAACAAATCTAAGGTTAATCAGACTTTCGTTACTCATTGTCTCAAAGCCTTTTACAGCATTTTGAGATGCATAAAGGTTGTTGGGCGAGTAAAGGAATAAGATAGGAGATTCGTCTACCAGAATTTCTTGAATCTCATCGTAAATTTCTTTTCTTGCTGTGTAATCAGTTGTTGTTCTACCTTCTTGTAATAGTTCATCCACTTTCTCACTTGAAAAGTTAAATTTATTGGTGGAACCTGTGGTATGGAATGTTCGATAAAGCTGTTTATCAGGATTCACTGAACCACTGTTTAAAGAAACAAAAGAATCGAAATCAATTTCCTGCCATTTTTTGATAAATATTCCCCATTCCACCATATCCAGCTTAGCTGTTATTCCAACTGCAGCGAGTTGCGCCTGCATTGCCTGAGCGATTTTGTCGAAATTATAGCGTGCTGCCACTGTGATCGAAAATTCAAAACCATTTGGGTACCCGGCTTCTTTTAAAAGCTCTTTTGCTTTTTGTGGATTATAGGTATATTCAGGGAAATCAGAAGGTTTTATTGCCCATGCTTCAACCGTTGGATTCATTATACCGGTGACTGATCCTTCACCAAATGCAATCATCTGAATTAATTGTTCTCTGTTAACAGCATAACTTAACGCTCTTCTAACCTTGGGGTCATTTAACGGTTTGACATTATTGTTGATACCCAGTAAATAATAACTAAGAACAGGTTGTCTGTAGATATTGAATTGGGTAGAGCTTAATTGATTTAAACTGAGTGGTTCGTTGATTTGTGTGATATTCACATCGCCATTTCTTAATGCTGCAACTCTTGCAACTTCTTCAGGAATAATTACGAATCTTAATTCTTCAACTTTAGGAATACCATCTACATAATACTGATCATTCTTAAGTAGTGAGATATAATTTCCTTCAGAATAAGCAGCCAGTTTGAAAGGGCCTGTTCCATTAGTTACCAGTTGCATATTGGCTCCACCTTCGACAAACTCCTTTGAAACAATTGAGCTGTTAACTCCCGCGAAATTGTCTAAAAGAGCATTGACGCTTGGTGTTTTAAGTTTGAATTCTACTGTTTTATCATTCAATGCCTTGATAGATTCAACATCTGCATAGTATGAAGCCGCTGGCGAACCGTAATCCGGATCGGATATTCTTTCAAATGTATAAAGAACATCTTGGACAGTCAATTTCGTTCCATTATGGAAGTAAACATCGTCTCTGAGTTCAAAAACAACTGTATAAGCATCTTTTACTTCAAAATCTTTGGCCAGGTTTGGTACCAATTGCATGGTCTCATCATATCTCAGCAACCCGTCATAAACATTCTCAAGAATTCTGTGAGAGGCAAAAGCAGTTACCTGATTGGGATCCAGTCCTACCGGTTCTGTTTCAATGGCAAATTTGAGTACTCCATTCGAAAAAACAGCACTAACAACAATTAATGTAATAAATAACGTCAAAATAATTCTTTTCATTCTTCTTCCCTCCAAAAATAGTATAGTTTTTTCTTTCATAATCTCTTAAGTGCTATTATATCATATCATTTGAATTAATGTATATACATATGTGAAAATACCAAGAATTTTGATGATTAACCTATCATTTGATTAAATGATTAAACTCATTCGTTAACTAAAAATCGTTATTGAGAATTTACCTAATCTAAAAAACTAATTCATAGAGTTGCTTTGAATGCTTTGACTAATCGATTAAAAAAGAGTATAATGTTATAACAAGAAAGGAAGGTGAGCAATATGGCGGTCAAATTAGGCATTGATCTTCACGCAGAATTCCATCGTTTTAAAGGGAAATCTGTTGGTTTGATAACAAATTATTCTGGAGTTGATTCTCAGCTGACAGATAATATCCAAGTTCTTTTGAATCATGACGTAGACATTCAGGTTATCTTTTCTCCCGAACACGGTATATATGGTGTTGCCGATGGTCAATCAGTTGTAGATTCCATTCATCCTGAATATGATATCCCCATCAAAAGCCTTTATGGGGAAAAGAAAAAACCTTCACAAGAAGATTTGGAGAATTTGGATTGTCTCATTTATGATATTCAAGATGTGGGCTTGCGCTACTACACCTTTATTTATACCCTGGCATATTGCATGGAGTCAGTAGCTAAACGCGGAATAAAGTTTTATGTATTAGACCGTCCTAACCCATTGGGCTCTTCTGTAAAGGGCTCAAGAATTGAGAAAAAATACAGTTCGTTCGTAGGAGATTACGCATTACCCATTAGATATGGGATGACACCCGGAGAACTGGCCTTATATTTTAAGAAAGAGTTTGCAATTGATTGTGATCTTGAAGTCATTCAAATGAAAGATTATAAAAAAGATATGTTTTTTCCAGAAACCGGATTACTCTGGAATGTTCCTTCCCCTGCAATTCCGACATTCGAATCCACCATTTGCTACAGCGGAGGATGTTTTATCGAATCTACCAACCTTTCCGAAGGGAGAGGTGCCCCAAAACCTTTTCAGATGTATGGTGCGCCTTGGTTAGATATGAAAAAAATATATTCGTGGTTAAAAGAAAAACAATTTGTTGACTTCAGATATCGAAAAAGGGCTTTTGTTCCATTTTCTTCAAAACACGAGAACAAGGTCTGTTTCGGTATAGAATTTTTTCCAACATCAAATGATGCTGATTTTTTACCTCTGATTATCTATTTCATGAAAGGGCTGCTTGAGATACACCCGGAAGAGATTTCCTTTAATCAATATGCTGATGTTTCCCGTTTGGAATCACTCTCAGGTGATGATCGTGTTAGAGACTGCATCGAAGGGCGTATGGAATTGGATGAATTAATGGCTGAATGGCAAAAAGAAGAAGAGGCATTTGAGGCATTAATCAAAGATATAAGGCTCTATTAGCCTTAGAAAAAACAAACAGGAGGGAAAAAAATGAAAAAGTTGTTCGTTTTTGGAGTAATTTTTACGTTGTTAGTAACCATGAGCTTGGCTGTCACAGTTGAAATGTGGAGCTGGAGAGTTCAGGATGAGGAAGTATGGCAAGAGGTAGAAAAACGCTTGCAAGCTCAAGGCGAAGATATTGAAATTGAATACAGAGGTTTTCTGCCAACAGAATATGACTCAAAGATGTTGATGGCTTTACAGGGTGGGAAAGGTCCCGATTTGGTTTACACCAGAAGGCTTCCCGGTGGAAGAACCAAGGCAATGGTTGATGCAGGCTTAATCCTTCCATTAACCGAAGAAATCAACTTTGAACATTTTACCGAGGGTGTATTAAACAACATCACTCAAGATGGACAACAATACGGTGTTCCTTTCGCCATCCAAGTTGTTGGTATTTTCTATAACAAGGATATCTTTGATGAATTTGGACTTGAAGAACCTAAAACATGGGACGAATTGATAGAAATCGCTGAAGTTCTTCAGTCAAATGGTATTGATCCTTTCTTCGTTCCTGGTAAAGAAGCCTGGACTTTGGTTATGCAACATGCTATGTGTGGCGTTAGTGTTCTAGGACCCGGTTGGATCAAGAGATTAACAGAAGGAAAAATAGACTTCCTTGATCAAGATTGGATTTATATGAATACACTACTGAACGATTTGAAACAGTATTATCAGAAGAATTTCATGGCAAACATTGCAACCGATATGGATGCCGCTTTTTCTTTTGGACAAGCAGGCATGGTTTTCTATGGTATTTGGGGAGCTCAAATGTGGGAAGAACTGAATCCTGATATCAATATAGGCTATTTCATGGTACCTCCTGATTTTGAGGGAAACCAACCATATGCCTATGTTTATATGGATGGAGCTGTAGGCTTATCAAAAAATGCCGACAACAAAGAAGCTGCATTAAAAGTGCTTGAATTTGCTGCAACACCTGAATTTGGAACGATTTTCTCTAACATCACGAAAAACATACCTGCCGTAACTGGTGCAGAAATGCCTGATGTTCCTATTTTACAGGAAGCAAATGAAGTGGCAAACAATTATGCATCTCCATATGTATATTGGGTAGGTTCAGAACTTGTAACAGGTCAACCTTCATTATATAGTGATATTTTAAGCCCTGGTATGCAAGCTATGTATTCAGATGAAATGACACCAACCGAACTGGCACAAGAATGCCAGGATGGACTTTCACAATGGTATCAACCTTTAATCGAAAGACTGGAGTCAATGGAAAAATAAAGATTTAAATACTCGAGCGGGTTTTTTTTAAACCCGCTTTTTTATACAACGGGAGGAGAATCGCTATGAAAACCAAGCTCAGGCATATTTTATTATTTGTATTGCCGGCACTGTTTTTTTACACTTTATTTGTCGTTTACCCAATCGGATACAGTTTTAACTTAAGTTTTTTCAGCTGGGCAGGTGTTGGAGAAAAAACCTTTGTTGGATTCGAAAACTTTAAAAACATCCTATTCGGAAGCTTCTCCAAAGAATTTTTCAATGCATTATGGCACAGTATCTATTTCTTTATCATGAATTCAATATTTGAACTTGGTTTGGCTTTTTTCATAGCCGTTGCTCTCACTTCAAAGATATGGGGACGAAGGTTCTTTCAAACCGTTGTATATCTTCCCAATGTTATTTCTATGGTATTAGTTGGTTTTATCTGGAGTATGTTATTAAACCCTCAATGGGGATTAATTAATTCCTTTCTCGAGTTGATCGGGTTGGAAAATCTGGCACAACCATGGCTTGGGCAAAAAGAAACCGCTTTAACCACTGTAGTGATGGTTAATATTTGGAGAAATATCGGATTTTACATTTTGGTGTTTATGGCGGCAATTTTAAATATTCCTAAAGATTTGTTTGATGCTGCTTATATAGATGGTGCAAAAAATCACAAAATCATTACTAGAATCATTTTCCCCTTAACCGTTCCAACAATGCAAACTTTGGCCATACTGATCTTTATTTGGTCTTTTAATATTTTTGATGTTGTGTATGCCTTGACAGGGGTTCAAGCAGGTCCGTTTAGAAGCACTGATGTTCTGGGGACCGTTTTTTACAGAACCGCTTTTGGAGGTTTAGGAAGTTCCAGGCAGGATTATGGATTAGGTGCCGCAATCGTAGTTATCATATTTATTTTGGTTATTCCTCTTTCGATGGTTTATGCCAATGTTCTTGATAAGAGAAGTAGGGGATTATAATGCTTAGATTAAATAAAACAGCAAAAGTAACATTGTTCATCGTATTAATAGTCTATTTTTTTGTTGTGGCAACGCCTTTTGGTGTATTGTTCTTAAACAGTTTTAAATCAATGAGAGAAATCTATTTAAAACCTTTCGCTATAACAGAAAGTTTCAGTTTGGATAATTATAAACAGGCATGGGAAAAAGCAGAATTAGGTTCTGCTTATATTAACAGTTTAATCGTTTCAATCACTTCTATTGGCGGTGTTCTTCTATTTTCTTCCATGTTGGCGTTTATGATATCCCGTTATAGATTCAAATTCAGAAGGTTAATTTATGTATACATCATTACCGGTTTGGCATTACCGGCCAGATTAGCGGTTATACCCATATACGTTACATTGAACCAATTAAATTTAATCGATACCAGAATCGGTCTAATTATGGTCTATATTGCAACAGGTACAGCCTTTGCCACTTTTATCATCAAGGGATTTATGGATTCTATTCCAATCGAGATCGAAGAATCTGCAAGAATGGACGGTGCAACACCCTGGATTATTTATTGGAAGATTGCACTGCCGTTGACAAAACCTGCCCTTGTGGTTGTAGGCTTGGTTAACTTTGTCAACGTGTGGAATGATTTCTTCTTCCCGTTAATCATTCTTTCAAGCAGTTCCAAGGAAACTGTTCCGCTTGCTATTTCAGTTTTCTTCGGGGAATTTTCCAATCAATGGCATCTCATTGCTGCAGCCCTTTCGATGTCGATCATTCCAATTATGCTCATATTCTTCCTTTTCTCAAAAAATTTCATTTCGGGTATAACCCAAGGTGCTATCAAATAGACTTTTTCCAAATTCCTGATTTTCTTGATAATGGGGCTGTTAGTCAGCCCCATTTTTTTTGGATTTATTGACAAAAAAAAAGAAAAGTGTTTTAATCATTTTGAATGGAAAATGGGGTTGATTTGTGATGGCTGTAGAAATAGAAAAAAAGTTTATATTGTCAGCTAAAGAGACAACTAAGCTTAAAAACAATTCAAATTACTCAGTTATTGGCATTATTCAATGGTATCTGGATGGTGCTAAGGATCAGATGAGAACGGAGAGAATCAGAATGATCCTTAGCAAAGATGGAAATCAAAAATGGATATTGGGAAAAAAGGAGTGTATAAATGGAAATTTGATACATAGAGCAGAAGAAGAAACTATCATAGAAGCATCTACTGTTCGTCTAAATACTCTAGGGAAATATCCATTTATTATTAAAACCAGAACCATCTTAAATACACCTTTTGAAGCAGAAGTCGTTCTCGACAGGCTAATCAATAATCCGTATTTAAGCTATGATACACAACACCTTTTTGAAATTGAGCTTAAAAATGAAGCTGATGATATTGACCAAATAGTTCAACAGGTGCTATCATATTTCAAAATTGAAGAGTTGAAAGATGTCTCAACTGATTTCAATTATACCAATCAAGCTCTTGCCATTCGTGCAAAAAAGAAAAATACTAAATTTGAATATCCTATTTTACTCGATATACTGAAAAAAGAAATGAGGAGTGATCTCGATGAAAAAAATTAAAAGAAGGACGATTTTTATTATTTTGGTCTTATTAACAACTGTATTATTTGGTTTAAGAACCGCTGATCCCGAAAAAATCTTAAACACCTTTACAGAAGATCAAATTAAGGAAATTTTTACAGAGAACAGAATGTTTGAATGGATTGATAAATTTGAAGTGAAAGATGATGGGATTTTTATTTTAACTGGAAAATGGTATTACAAAGTCATGATGGAAGGAGATCAATCGCTTTTTTTCAGCGGATACCAATCTCGTTATGATTATGACAGAAATCAAATTTCCTGGCTATTAATTTCGGTTTTTATCATTTCCGGAGGTATTATTCTTTTAATAATTTTAACTTCTATTAAATGGCATGGGTTTAGTTGGTATAAAAAAATTAAAAATATTCAATAAAAAGGGAAGGTGTATTTATGGAACAGTTAATCAAACAGGATTTGCTTGAAAAATGTTCAAAGTATTACAACAGCGATGATAGTAAAAAGACCGTTACAAACACAGTGGTTAAAAACGGCATCAACGATTCTGCCCTTAACTATAAATCAGTAAATCAGATGTATTATGAATTTTCTAACGAGATTGATGTAGGTACAGTTACACACCAAAAACAAACCGGAAGATGTTGGATGTTTGCGGCACTTAATACTATCCGATACGCAATGTCTCAAAAACTTGATCTTAAGGATAAAAATTTTGAGTTATCACAAGCTTATACCATGTTTTGGGATAAATTTGAAAAGTCCAATTTTTTTCTGGAAAGCATTATCAATACATTAAATGAAGATTTAACCTCAAGAACCGTTACATGGTTACTGGATCATCCAACCAATGATGGTGGCCAATGGGATATGTTTGTTGCTTTAGTAGAAAAATACGGAATTGTCCCCAAATATGCCATGCCAGAATCATTTCATAGCTCTAATTCCAGACAGATGAATTTCATTTTGGACTATTTCCTGAGAAATGCTGCTAAAAGACTACGAAGCATGGCGGAGAAAAATAGTGATTTGGAAACAATTAGAATGGAGAAAGAAAACATCTTACTTCAAATCTATTCAATTTTATGTACGTTTTTAGGAGAACCTCCTAAACAGATCAATTTTGAATATAGGGATAAAAATGAAGTTTTTCATAGAGAGGAAAATCTTAATCCCATCGATTTTTACAAGAAATTTTCACCTGTTGATTTAACAGATTACATCAGTATTATTCATGCGCCAACAAAAGATAAACCCTTTGAGAAGACATACACGGTTAAGTACCTTGGAAACGTGATGGGACCAAGGCAAATTAAATATTTGAATCTCCCCATTTCAACTCTAAAAGAGCTCAGCGTTGAACAGTTAAATAATGGCGAGCCGGTGTGGTTTGGGTGTGATGTTGGTAAATATATGAATCGCGAATTGGGAATCATGGATAATCAGCTTTATGACTATGAAAAACTGCTGAATATAAAATTTGAGCTGACAAAGGCCGATCGATTGGATTATAGGGGAAGTGTCTTAACACACGCCATGGTTTTTACAGGTGTTCATATGATTGACGGAAAACCACAAAAGTGGAAAGTACAAAACAGCTGGGGTGAAGAGCCAGGTAAAAAAGGCTTTTTTATCATGAGTGATGGTTGGTTTGATGAATATAATTATGAGGTTGCCATTCACAAGAAATATTTAAGCGATAAATTACTAAAAATATATGAACAAAAACCCATTACTTTAGATCCATGGGATCCCATGGGGTCATTAGCACTTTCAAAGCTATAAAAGTTGTTCATTAATGATGTTTAAGTTTAATGATCCGGAAGCTGAAAAAAAGCTTCCGGACAGTTTAAAAGATTATTTTTTCAAACACTGTGATATCACACAAAAAGAGTTAGAACAATTGATCCTATTAGCACAAGAACTTCCAATCGATTTATTAAAGAAGCGATTGAAGGTTATGGCGGATTACTTTTACAGATTAAAAAATGGGAAAGGGAATCGTGGAATTCATAATGAATTCGCATATGCAAAAAAGATCATCCTGAGTGATTCTTTCTTTGAAAATCAAAAAACAGATCATACCATTCCCAGTGTAGAAGAAACGAGAAAATATCTGGACGAGGTAAAAAAAAGAAGACAGGAAAACCCAGGAGTAGATAAAAAAACCTTCCACAAAAAGGTTGAAACAATTAAAAACTTATATGATATAAGTTTTGATCAAGGGGAAAAAGAAAGTTCAAACAGAAAGAGCAAAAACGAAGTTAACAAAAAAATCGCTTCGGTTATGAAAAAACTTGAAGATGAAAACCAAATAAAAGAACGGGTATCTGAAATTACAAAAGTTTACAAAGGTTTGCCTTTATGCGAATTGGAATATCGATTATTTAAAACGGCTTTATTGAATATCTATTTATATCACGATGAGAAAACTTTTCAAAGTCTATTAAACCGAATAAAAAACAAAAGAAAGCTATCCATAAAAGAACTTTCTGAAATACGCCAGTCTGTATTAGAACAATTGGAGAAGGAGAATCAAAATGACATTTGAATGGAATGGCATGATCACGTTTTTGGGAACTGAAGATCTAAAAAACACAAAAATATTTTATACTGAATATCTTGGTTTTAAACTGTATAAGGATCAGGGAAAATGTCAAATATTCCAAATCCCAGGTGGTGGGATGATTGGTTTTTGTTCACATACCAATGTAATCAAATCAATTAAATCTCCGATCATCACATTCATCACACCGGAAGTTGACAAGGTTTATGATTTTCTGATCAAACAGGGGTTATCTATACCGGAAAAACCCAGAAAAAACCCATATTTCCCAATTTACCACTTTTTCATTGAAGATCCCAATGGCTATAGTGTAGAAATCCAAAATTTTTTAGATTAAAAAACTGCAGAAATTATCAACCCACTAACTTATGATAAGCTTCATTACAAGTTTCTCTTAATGTGCATTCTTCACAAAGGGGTTTGCTTTTACAAACCTCTTTGGAATGTTTGACGATTAGAGCATGGAATTCATTGAAAAATAACAAATCATCCGGTAAAAGTTTTTCAAAAAAACACTTTAATTCATCATAGGTAATTCTTTTCATCCAATCCCACTTGGGATTAAGTCGGGAAAACAGCCTTCTGGTGTAAGCATCGACTACAAAAGTCTTTTTGTTCAGTGCGTATAGGAGAATACTGTCTGCTGTTTCAGGTCCGATTCCGTTTATCTCAAGTAATTCTTCTCTTAAATCCTCAACAGATTCTTCCGTCATGGAGTAAAAATCCAGATCTTTTTTCATCAAATACTCCAGAAAATTTTTCAAACGTTTGGCTTTAATATTATAATAACCTGCTTGAACAATCAAAGTTGCAAGTCTTTTTTCGCTTGCCAAATACATTTTGCGTGGTTCAAGCAGGTTTTCTTCTTTCAAGCTTTTAATGGCTTTTTTTACATTGAACCATTGTGTGTTTTGAGTTAATATGGCCCCTACCATAATCTCAAAAATACTGTCTCCTGGCCACCAGTTTTGATGACCATACTCCCTTAGCAAAGTCTGAAAGGTATCCAGAATAAACTCTTTATCAGTTTGCCCATCATTTTGACTTGTCAACGGAGGTTCAGCTCCATTTCGATTTGCTTAAAGAGTATTTCTGCCCCTTTGCTGACAAAATCTTCAAACAAATCGTCATTCTCAGGAATATTTGTAATAAGACATTTCGTTTTATTGGTTTTGGTTCTAAGAAAACGCTTTGTATCCTGTATGATTTCCTTCAAATCATAATCAGGATTGACTGTATAGGTATCAATAATGTACACATTATCGGTATTCTCTCCCCAAACCAGGTACCCAATAGGATGACCTTTATCATTTTTATCATAAATCACTTCTTTATAATACCTATCGCCTGAATTGCCTAAAGCAGATGGCATTCGTTGCCAATTGAGATGTCGGTGAAAGATGTTGTTGGCCTGCAGGGATAATTCATGAATAATATGTGTGTTACCACTTTTATAACGATACACTTCAGGAGTAAAATCATCTAAATCCATCAAAAGAGAATAGAGTTTTCTTTCGTGTGAAAAACCCTGTTTTTCGTAAAACCTCACAGCTCGGGTATCACTTTCAATAACCTCAAGCATGACATATTCAATCTTTTTCCATTTCAAATGCTCTAACGTGTGTTGAAGCAATAATTCAGCACATCCAGTACCTCTATATGCCTTTTTCACACCCATCGAATCTATTCTTGCTTTACTATTATTTTTTGCGATGACGATAAACCCAACAGGTATAGAGTCTTTAAAAAGAAAAAAAGAATCTTCCAAGGAAATCCGGTTTTCTATCATGTCCATTTCAAATTCTCTTTCGGTCCAATTCACAGGAATAGGGTAATCATCAAACACCTCATTGATCAGTGTTAATAACATACTGATTTGATTTTTTTGAATTACTTTGACTTCCATAAAAATCCCCCTTAACTTGATTGATGAAATTCCATTTCAAATGATGTTTTCAGAAAGAGTAAATATCGACTTCAAAATAAAGTATATCACGTTATGGTATAATTTTCACAGATTTAAAATGAACTATCTGGAGGCTAAACTTGAAACAACATCTTTTTTTAATGGCTTTGTTAATTATATTTTTTTCTCTTCTTCTTCTTGGAGAAAACTTGGGACTATCCTTAGAAGCCCAAAGATTAGACATGATAAATGAGGAAAGTATTGATAATTTGTTTGGTAAATGTATCAGTTATCGTATTGATACACTCTACATACCAATCGTATCTTTCATGGAATCCCTTTATGTATCAAAAATTCTCCCAAGGAGTAGTGTACTGATTAACAATGACAGTATGTTGTCTTTTGATCCGCTTGCTTATGCCTTAAAAAAAGGCGAAACTTTTGGTATTAGGATCATTCCGGTAATTGATTTGTTAACGGTTTGGCCATCTCAAGACCTGCCCAATAATCCTCTTCACATATCAAAAAAACAACCGAATTGGCTAAGTAGAGATTCAGAGGGGAAATTATTGCATAACCCCATCTTTTTAGATCCGGGAGTACCTCAAGTTCAGAATTTTTTAATATCCATTATCAAAGAAATTCTAATTCATTATAAGCCTTCTCACATAACTTTCGCAAATTTTCAATACCCAAATCCTGAATACGGCTATAATCCCTATACATTAAAAGAATACGAACAATATTTGAGAGATAATCATTCACAAGTTAAAAATTTTAGCGACTTTAGACGTGAAATTCTAAGTAACTTGATAATGCGTTTGGATGCACTTGTTCAGACATTGGGGTTATCAACCCGCTTGCTCATCTATCATACAAGTAATTATGAAAACTCTCTCACTCAGCATTTTCAAGATTGGGTCTATTGGTTAAATAAAGATTTTGTCGATACAGGAATTATGTGGTATTGGTTTACTGACAAAAAAAACATAGCACATGATACACAATGGGCATTAGAACACATAAAAGGGCAAAAAATTGTCCCTGCTTTTTCACCGGATGATTTACAATACTCCCAATTTTTGGTTGTTTTGAATACTATCCTTGATTTTCCCGTCTCGGGAATAGTAGTTGACACAGATGACACCGTTTTACTAAATCTACTGAATAATAACAAAGTGGGGATACCTAGATGAATTACAGCAATCGCAATAAATTTGTTTTTTTATTTGAACAAGCTCCTATGACCATATCTATTCTCGTTTTAAACGCTGTTATGTATCTGTTGACAGTCATTTTGGGATCGGGAACTATTTGGAACGGGGGAACAACCGGGACATTGATCCAATTTGGTGCTCAATATGGTCCATTAGTAGCCAGTGGAGAATGGTATAGATTGATAACAGCAAATTTTCTCCACGGTGGTTTAATGCATATTTTTTTCAACTCCTACGCCTTGTTCTACTTTGGTATCGTAGTAGAAAAAATCTATTCCTCCCAAAAATTCATATTTATTTACCTTATTTCAGGTGTTGTGGGTAATGTCTTAACTCAGATTTTTTACACAAATGTGCCATCAGTTGGTGCCAGTGGTGCGATATTTGGGTTAGTCGGTCTCATGTTCTCTGCTGGAATCAGTGGAAACATGAGAGGAAGACTGAGAGGGTTTTCAGGCACAGCATTGCTGCCAATGATTTTAATCAATCTCTTCCTGGGCTTTACTGTTCCCGGAATCAATAATATTGCTCATATTGGAGGATTGGGTACCGGCTTTCTACTTGGTTTCTTAATCTCACCCAATCCCGAGTTCCGAATTTGGCAAAAAAAACTTTGGTTAACTGTGAAATATGTCTGCATTATACTTATCATCCTAAGCATTGTTATAAATTTCATCAACTTAACACCACCCGTTGATAAAGTGATTACATTTCACAATACATACATAAGAGTTCTATCCGATTTATCAACATCCTCTGATAAAGCAAGATATGCTTATTACCTGAACCTTATAGAACCTTTTGATTCGAAAACACGGCAGTTAAAGGATCAAATAGAAAGATATATTGATACAAATGGAAGTATGCCGACGTTATCAGAGATATCTTCTGACTTCAAATCTTGGCAAAAAGAGGTGCTGGAAAAATACGACCTGCAGTTGCAATCGGAATAATCATAATCATCTCATTAATGGTAGTGAGTCATGTTTTTTCACTGACATTAGTTCACAAAAGCGATATTCCCATCGGGGGTAAACCCGTCCATTTTTTTTTGGACGAGATTTACAAACGGATTTTTGTTATCGATTATCAGAATGAAAATATAAAAGTCATTGATTCTCAAACTGAAACAATCACAACTGTCTTAGAAAAATCCTCATATCCCGTATTTTGTTCTTTTTCAAAATCATATGTAATTGTATCTGACTTTTGGGGTCATAAAATCGATTTTTATAAAAGAGATGATTTGACCTTTTCACATTCCATAAAAACAAGAAATGGTCCGGGATATTCATTGGTAAAAGATGACCTGCTTTACTTTGTCTCTCAAAGAGACTTTTTTTTTCAAGTTCTTGATATTGAAAGAAAAGGAATCTATCAGGAATTTGAATTAACAGGGCGGGTTCCAAAATTCTACATCTATGACGGGCTTGTCATTCTTCCCTATTATGATAATTATCATACATGGTCCAGAGACTTTGAACTTCAAAATTCAATCAGCATTATTAACCTTTCATCCTTATACAGATGGGATATAGAAGGTCTTGTAAAAAAACCCTTATCCGTTTTAAGATTACAGGAAGGACAATATGCTATCAGTGGCTATCTTGATAACAGCATTTATGAGATCACTTGGGGTAGCATGGACACCAAGACGCTTATCAATTGGCCAAACCACTCTCATATTTTAGATATGACTTTATTTCAAAATCACATACTTGTTCCTTCTATGAGTGAGGAAAAGCTGTTTATCTATGATTTCCAGGAAAATAATCTGAAAGAAATTGACTGCGCTAAAGGTGTTTTAGATATAGAATTTTGTAATCATGAAGGGATATTCCTACTATCTAATTTTGATGAAGTCATACAACTTTTTTCATCAAATTATGAGTTGCTTGAAGAGCACAAAGTGGGAAATTACCCGATTAAAATGCTGATTGAAAAGGACAGATTATTTGTTTTATGCATGGATAGTGCTGAAATCAATGTTTTTAAGATTATAAAGGAATGATGAACAAATGAAAAAAACCGTCATTTTAGCTATGAGCGGGGGCGTAGATAGTTCTGTTGCTTTAAGTATTTTATTAGAAAGAGGCTATGCGGTTAAAGGTGTCACGATGCAAAATGGTTATCTTTCTCCAGAAGAACTATCAAAGGCAGAAAGTGTTGCTAAAAAATTTAATATTGACTGGGAAGTTTTATCTGTTGAAGAAGAATTCGAAGATAAAGTGATTAGCCCCTTTATTAATGATTACAAAATAGGATTAACCCCTAACCCCTGTGCAATATGCAATAAAAAAATAAAATTTGGTCTACTCTTTGATAGCATGCAAAAACGATACCCTGATTCCTTTTATGCTACAGGACATTATGCCGTTATCACAAGAGAAAATGCTTCTTTTTTTATAAAAGAAGCAAGGGATAAGAGAAAAGATCAAAGTTATTTTCTGGGAATCATTAGACCAGACATTTTACCCCGTTTAATTTTTCCCATTGGTAATTATTTAAAAACTGAAGTAATCGAATACGCTCGAAAAAAAGGCTTCATTTCAGGTAATATTTCAGAAAGCCAGGATATTTGTTTCATAAAAAATAATGATTATAAAAGTTTTTTGATTTGCAAAGGGATTAAAGAAAAGGAAGGGACTATTGTTCATAAAAACGGAGACACTTTAGGACTTCATCAAGGAATTTTTAATTACACAGTTGGACAAAGACGTGGTCTGGGAGTCTCATACACTGAAAAACTCTTTGTTAAAGACATTATACCAGAATCAAATACCATTGTTTTGGCACCTCTGGACAACATGTACAGTAAAGAACTGATAGCTTTGAATCTTAATAAATTTATCATAAATGAACAAATTTTTGAATTATCAAAAAAAATGTTAAAATGCAAGGTAAAAAGTGGTAGTCATAAATTTGATTGCCGGATAAAAATGATAGATGACAAGCTGATCGTCCGCTTTGAAGAAGAGATTTTTGCAATTACTCCAGGGCAATTGTGCGTTATCTATAATAAAAAAGGGTTGATCATGGTAAGTGGCATTATTCAAAAAACATTCTCCGAAAGTTTGGATCGCTAAATTAGATGAATGAAGAAAAAGCTTTGAAATACAAATACTATCTTCTAAAAAGATTGCTAATATTCATTGTCTCGTTTACAGTTGCTATATCATTACTTTTTACAATCGGTTTTTTTATTATTCAATCACACAAAATCAAGTTAATCGGAATAGAAATCACAAGAATCCATACCCAAACACTTCAAACATGGCTTCAAAGCAGAAAAATTGAACTTGAAAGTATTATTCAAACACTAGGAACAGAAATAGATACTAGCAGTGCCCTTAATGAAAACTTGATAAAACCTTGCAATGACCGTCCAGGATATTTTGAAACAATCTTTATCTCTGACTTAGAGGGTCATACCAATGATTGTTTTAAAGAGAGTCATACAATTACTGATAGGGAATATTTTTATAGAATTATCAAAAACAACGAAGATTTTGTAATTAGCGAGCCACTATTATCTAAAACCAATAACAAACCATCAATTGTTATTGCAACCAAATTGATTGATGAAAAAGGAACAGTGAAAGGTTTATTTGGCGCAACCATTAATTTAAGCCTCATTATGGACTTTCTTAAACAGATAAAAATCGAAGAGCTTGGAAAAGCCGCTTTAATAAGCAGTAATGGTGATTTTATCGCACACTCTCAACTCTCTTATTCCAATGAAAACGAGTCGCAATATCTCCAAAATTTTTCTCCAAGTCTTCTTAAAGAAATAACTTCATCCAAAAACGGTGTCCTTGATTTCTCCTATAAAGAGACAACTAAAACGAATGAATTGCTATTTTTTGAAACCCTTGGAACAACACCTTATTGGAAACTACTCATACACATACCAAAGAGGGAGTTTTATATTGAGATTATTCAGATTACAGTTGTTGCTTGGAGTCTTCTATTTGCATGCATAGTATTGGTGATCTTTTTACTCATACGTGCCAGTAAAAAAATAACTGAACCTTTGGAAACAACCGTATCAGAAATTAATCGTTTTAACCTCCAAAATCTTGAAATTTCTTTGCCTAAAACTAAGATTAAAGAGATCAATCAGCTAACAACAACTTTCGCAAAGATGTCAAAAGAACTCAAGTATTCTATTAATGAATCAGAAAGAGTTCGGGATGAATTAGCGGCAGCTTATGAAGAACTGAGTGCCAGTAATGAGGATCTTGAACAATCCTATCAGCAATTGGAAAAAATGTCTCATAATTTGGAGGAGATTTTTGAAACGGCAACACAGATCAATCAAGCGGGTTTAAAGTCTGAAGAGGAATACTTGGATTTCTTGTTAACTATGTTAATAGATATCATTGATAGCGCAGAATATGGAAGTGTGGCATTGTTTGAAAACGCTAAATGGAAATTTGTAACTGCAAAGGGACACGATCTACACAAACTGCAACAAATTGATCTGGATCAGTCGTATCATATCAAAACAGGTACGGTTCGGATTATTAAAGATATCCTTTCAAATGTTTCAAGAATGCCTGAAAATAAAATGCAGGAACTCATCAAAGCCAGTAAGCCAATTGGTCATACAATGATTTCTGAATTAAAATTCAAAAATACTGTTGTTGGAACTATTTCAATCGATTCGCCACCAGAGGCAAAACCATTCACAAACTCTGATTTACGGGTTTTTGAAGCGTTTACTAATTTCGCAACCGCCTTTTTAGGATTAAAGCGCTTGTTTCGTACTCAATCACAATTCCAACAGCAGTTGATTCTGGCCATGATTAAGATTTTAGAAATTCATGATCCATATACAAAAGGCCATTCTGAAAACGTTGGTATACTTTCTGCTGAAATTGCACGTGAAATGAAATTTGACGATGAACAAATCAATGAAATCTATTGGGCGGGTTTGGTACATGATATTGGAAAAATAAATATTCCCACTAGTATTTTATTAAAATCAGGCAGATTAACACGCGAAGAATATGAAGAGATTAAAAAGCATCCGATTTGGGGTGCAGAAATCTTGGATACATCCGAAGATATTGAAATAATCGTTCTGGCTGTTCGCCACCATCATGAACGCTGGGATAGTCATGGATACCCTGATGGGCTTTCAAAAACAGATATTCCTCTTTATTCAAGAATAATAGCCGTTGCAGATACTTATGATGCTATGACCTCAGATAGATCATATAAGAAAGCGGTTTCCAAAACAGTCGCTTTGGAGGAAATTAAAAATAATAGTGGTAAACAATTTGATCCTGAAATTGTTGATGTTTTCTGTCACATCATTAACAAAAAAAAATTAAACGCCAAACGGTACGATAAAGGGAGTGATTTACTTTGGAAGTAACAAGTTCTATCTTTGAAATTGCAAAAAATTATGAAACACCTTTTGTGCTTTTAGATCCAAAACTCCTTGAAACAAATTATAAACGCCTTGCTTCAGTTATGGATAATTTAGAGATTTATTATGCGGTAAAAGCAAACAGCCACCCGGAAATAATCAAAACTCTCTATAACAGGGGTTCACACTTTGATATTGCATCACGAGGTGAAATTGAACTACTTTTAAGTCTTGGAATTCCCGGCGAACTAATGAGTTTTGGTAATACCATCAAAAAGGAAAAGGATATTGCATTCGCTTATGAAAATAAGATCGAAATGTACTCAGTGGATAGTGAAATGGAACTTGAAAAAATTGCAAATAATGCACCTGGAAGTAAAGTTTACGCACGCTTATTAATGAGTTCAGACGATTCTGATTGGCCTTTGTCCAAAAAGTTTGGGACAGATATTGATCATGTGGTTCAATTACTGGCACATGCAAAAGAATTAGGCTTAATTCCTTATGGGGTATCATTTCATGTAGGTTCCCAAACCTATAATAAATATAAGTGGAAGGAAGCCATTGTACAAGTAGCTGATATTTTTTACCAATTAAAAGAATACGAAAACATTGAACTGCAAATGGTTAACCTTGGTGGGGGAATGCCCATACAACATACACGGCCTATCCCTCAAATAGAAGAAATTGGCTTGATGATAAAAGAATCCATTGAAGAATACCTGGCAGATGTGAAAAACCTACGTGTCATTGTTGAACCAGGCAGATCAATGGTTGGTGATATTGGCGTACTGGTTAGTGAAGTGATTTTACGTTCAAGAAAACAAAAGGATAACTGGGTATATATAGATGCCGGTGTATTTCATGGTCTGCTTGAAACAATTGAAGATTTCCGATATGAGATCATTGTTGAAGGTAAAGAGGAAGAAGAAACAGGAATCTTCTCACTAGCCGGACCAACTTGTGACAGTGTAGACACCATTTATGACGAAGTGGAATTACCCGTTACGATTACAATGGGAGATAAGCTTTACTTTAAAAATGCTGGTGCCTATACTGTTGAATACGGTACAACTTTTAATGGAATCAAACCGCCAAAGGCATACATAATTTAAAAAAAGGGGGGTTACCCCCTTTTTTTATACTGATTTTCCTCTACACTCAATGATAATCTTTTTATAGCCATCTTCATTGATCAAATAAAAATAATCGTAAAGGTTCACAGCTGGACAAATATGATTGGGTATAATCTCAATTTTTTCTCCAATCTTCACCTTAGAATAAAAATCATCATTTATTATGACGGTATGCTCGTCAAAAAAAGAATTGACCCATACATGATAATCTTTCAAATAACCAAATCCGAAATTTTTTGTGATACCATTCCTAACAATTTGGCCCGTTATGGCCTTTGCTCCAGCATTTAAAACAACTCTGCCTTTCACAGGTTTACTGATAACTGTAGCTAAAACCGTGGCCGCACAGGAATTAAAACTGTTAATAACTGCAGCTTGTGATGCATCCATTAGTGGATACGTTCCGGGTCTTATCTCAGTAACTCCTTTTTCTACGGATGCTGTCAGGATAGAAGGCGTTGACCCAACACTAACCGTCTTCACTTCAACTCCATTAGTTCTCAATTGATCTGCTATTTCAACAGTTTTTAAATGACTTTCATTTGAAACACTTCTACATTCGTCAACAGTAGCGGCTCCATACGATTGTCCCTCATGAGAAAAAATCCCTGAAAATTCAAGATTTTTCATTCTTTTGATTTGATTTGCCAATGCAAAAGCGGTTTGAAAATTTTGAACTCCCGCTCGCCCATCTCCCACATCTATCTCTATCAATACTTTTAATTGGCTTTTACTACCGTCAAAAACAGATTGCGCCATTTCTACATGATAAGAATTATCTACGCCAACTTTTAAATCACAGCCTAAAGCCATTAGCCTTCTTAAGCGCAACAATTTTTCTTCGTCAGCGATTTCATTCGCGATAAAGATATCCTGAATACCGGATGCATGCATGCATTCTGCTTCTCCTGTAGTTGCAACGGTAATACCACGACTACCATAATCCATTTGCATTCTTGCAATCTCAGGCGTTCTGTGAGTTTTGGTATGAGGTCTTAAATTTACCTTGTTTTTATTTGCCAAATCCTGCATGGTTGTCAGATTTTTTATTAATATCTTTTCGTTTATCAATAACGCAGGCGTTGGAATGTTTTCTAAATAATTAAAATGAAGTTTCACAAAATTCCTCCCAGGATATTATACTTTAAAGCGGTTGATTTCCTGATTCAATTGATCTGCCAAGATACTAAGCTTTTCAGTAGATTGCTTCAGGTTGTCAACAGACAAGGTTTGCCTTGCCACCTCACTAACTAACAATTCAACCTGTTCTGAAGCATGAACCATGGATTGAGAAGACTGATCCATAGCTCCCGCGATCTCATCTGCCGCTGCACTTTGTTCTTCTGATGTGTTTGAAAGATTTTCAACAGAATCAAGCACTTCAGAAAGATTATCAGTAATAGTGCCAAATTGCACAAGGGCACTTTGTGCTTTTTCATTCATATTGTTGACAATATTAACTGTTTTGTCCGAAGCATCATTAACTGATTGTACACGTGTACTGATCTCTTTTAACATCTTTGAAATGTCTTCAGTTGCCTTATGACTTTCTTCTGCCAATTTTCTTATTTCATCTGCCACAACGGCAAACCCCTTGCCTGCTTCACCTGCTCTTGCTGCTTCAATGGCTGCGTTTAACGCCAGTAGATTAGTTTGTTCCGAAATTCCCGAAATTGTTTTTACAATTTCACCTACATTTTTCGCTTGTATCTGCAATTCATCAACATATTTGGAGGTTTCTGAAGCCTGATTTTCTGCGTCTTTTACAATCGTTGCCATTTCACCGAGTTCTGTTTTCCCTGTTTTTGCAGAAGTGGTAGTATCATTGGTTTTTGTATACAGTTCTTTTGAAATATCAGATACATTCTTGGCCGAAGCTGCAATTTCTTCAATTCCTGAAGTTACCTCTTCAATAGCTGCAGAAGTATCTTGGATATTTCTGTCCGTGCTATCGGAGATTTCTTTCAACTCATGAGAAACCCCTGTTGTTTCTTCAGTAATATGATCAAGTTCTTGAGAGGCCCCTTTTACTTCTTCCATGGCTGATTTTACTTTACTCAAAGTTGCTTTCATTGAAAGGACAATTTCCTGCATGGCCTGTTCGGCTAATCCAATCTCATCCTTTCGTTCTTTCATATCTTCAAATTCAACGGTTAGGTCCAGGGCTTTAAGTCTATCAGTTTTTGCCAGTAAAGATTTCATTGATTTTCGAATGGTGAAGTGAATAATAATGGCAACTAGTACGCCTATAACGATGGATATCAAAACAATTACGATAATGATGATATTACTCGAATACATGCTGTCTACACTTTCATCACTTCTTTTCTTGACTGTCTCAAGTCCACTGTTAAACGCTCTGTTTTGTTGCACACCAATTTGATCCAATTGTTGAAGTAATTCATTCAATGTTTGATTGACATCTTGATTGATGATATTCAACGAAGCTAATTTTGCTTCCTCAATATCTGATTGCACAGATTCCATATTTCCTTGAATATCACTGAGTTTTGCGCTGATTTCAGTGGATCGGTTTAACAAGGCTTTTAAATCTTCAATTTTCTCCACATATCGATCCAAAGAAAGTGTAATCAATACCGTTACAACCGGATCAAAAAGATCGAAACCGTATTTTGAGACAATAAAGCCTCTTTTACCTTCGGCAAGCACTCGAGACAGCATTTCATTTTTAAAGGTTTTGATCTTTTCTACTTGCTGATCTGCATTTTCTGGTTTGATCAAGACCTCTCTAGTCATTAGCTTGAGCTGTGTGAGCTCTGTAAATGGAACATTTGTCCCTAGAAGCTTTTCGTTCCACAGCAGTTCCAGTTCCAGCAAACCAAAATCCTGTACACCGGCTTCCACTTCTAATGCTGTCTGGATTTCTTGCTCTTGCGCTTCAGTTAAATCCGTTAACACATTTCCCTCTTCTTTTATTGTTTCGTATACCGGGAAAAAGGCATTCAGTTTCCCGCTGTTTAAACCCTGGAAAGATTCATCGGGGTTTTCAGAAGGCTCAATATAAAGGGCAGAATCAATTTCAGCTTTAAGGTTATTGTCTTCCTTTTGATAATTCAAAATGTCCGCATTCATGGTACTCAAATCATTGGTTCTTTTTACCTCTTTACTCTTATAACTGTAAACACCTTCTACTTCCTTGTTGATTTCTTCCAAACCATCTTTCATTTCTTCGTACAAATTCAGTTCTTGTGCCCGTTTTGAGATATTCGCTTGTTCAAAATTGAGTTGATCATATAAATCACTTAAATGTTCAAGATTAAAAATATACCCCATCTTTAGAACTGTTTGAAGCATACCGTTAATTTGAGTAGAAAATTCACTCACCTGCTCGTAGTTGATAAACTGTTCACTGACAGCATCAACTTCATCTTTGATTTTGCTACCTTCTGCCTCAATTTTGTCTGACGAAAGCAAAGTTAGCACTGAAATAACAACAAACAAAACTACTAATATTGAAAACCCTAATATAACTCTTTTTGAAATTGTCATCCGAAACCACCCCCGTGAATTAATTCGAATTCCTAAAAGATCTTTTATTCTACCATATAAATTTTATCTTTTTTTTATTTTTTATTCAAAGTTAATCAACACTATTGAAGCTTTTGCATTAAAATGACACAGATTCTACTAATCAAATTAAACTCTTTTTAAAGCCGCCAGGACGCAATCTTTTACCGTATTCAAATCCAATTCTTCAGCTAGGCGATCCATTTCTTCACTTCTTGCACCAGGTTGCAACCAGATATTTTTAATTCCCTTTTGAGATACTTGATGGATAAGTCTTTCTCCAATCGTTGGATTGACCACGAAATCAACCACATCTATTGTCTCTGGAATTTCCAGTATATTGGGATAAACCTTTACACCTTCTATTGTTTTTATCCTTGGATTAACCGGATAAACATCATACCCATTTTTTCGAAGAATTTCAAAAATTTTATAACCGTATTTATCGCGCTTATCAGTTGCGCCCAGCACTGCCCATCTTTTTAAAGAAAGCATCTTTTCCTTCACATTATTCCCTCACTTTATTTTTTGGCTTTACGATTGAATTATATCATGTGAACGATGAAAAACTGAGAATTTCGAACATTTTTTAAGCTAATCATGATTATTTATCTCAAATCAAACGAGAAATGTTCTGATAACACTTGAATATTTTTATGATTGGTATATGATATAAATGTGATAGTTCATTCACATATTTAATTTTTTATCATTATTTTACGGAGGTGTTATTTTTGAAATTAGAAGGTAAAATTACGGTTATTACGGGTGCTGCGAGAGGAATTGGTAGAGAAACAGCCCTTTTATTCGCAAAAAATGGTGCGAAAGTCATTGCATGTGATGTTTTAGATGATGATTTATCAGCTTTGGAAAAAGATGCTGGGGAATTTAAAGGTTCAATTAAAGGTGTGCATTTAGATGTAACCAACAGAGAAGAAATTGACAAAGTGATGGGAGAGATTAAAGAGGAATTCTCAAAAATTGATATACTGATTAACAACGCTGGAATCACACGTGATGCTTTCCTGATGAAAATGACAGAAGAACAATGGGATCAAGTTATTAATGTCAACCTCAAAGGCATCTTCAACATGACACAGGCTTGTGCCAAATTGATGAAAAATGAAGGTGGTGTTGTCTTATCTACCTCTTCTGTTGTTGGTGTATTTGGCAATATCGGCCAAACAAATTACGCTGCAACCAAGTCTGGCGTTATCGGCATGACTTATACCTGGGCAAAAGAATTGGCTAGATATAAGATAAGAGTCAATGCTGTTGCTCCGGGTTTTATAAAAACCCCTATGACGGAAAATCTTCCTCAAAAGGTATTAGACTATATGACAGAAAAAACACCTCTTAAGATGATCGGAGATCCGATTGATATTGCCAATGCCTTCCTATTCCTGGCAAGCGAGGATGCCAGATATATAACAGGCCAAGTGCTTGGTGTAGATGGAGGACTTGTTATTTAAATGATATCTCCTAAGGAGAAACCCGTCAGAAGAATCCCCAAATCAGAAAAGGGTGAAAAAACATGGAAATCCCTTTTTGAAAGCGCACAGCGTATTTTCTTACAAAAGGGATATCATAAAGCTTCTGTATTGGCCATCTCAAAAGATGCCATGGTCTCTCCTGCAACTTTTTACCAATATTTCAGTTCTAAAAATGAAATTTTTGAGATCATTTTAGAAACCTTTGAAAATGAATTTTTTAACCTTTTATCCAGTATCATTCATTCAGAATTGTCACTGGAAGAAAAAATTAAGATTCTAATTAATCGGGTTTTTGATACATTTTGGAATTTTAGATACGAATACAAAGTATTTCGCGAAGCAGAATTTATAGATAAAAAACTTTGTCTAGATTTTCATGTAAAGATCAAACAAATTCTTGAAAAAAAGCAGGAATTTTATCCTCATTCTAAAGACCCTGATCCTTTTTTTTGGTTTTTGCTTGGCCCTTTGTTTTACCTTGCAGGGTATTGGATTCTTTGGAACAACGCTGAAGTTCCTGATGAGACACGTGATACGCTTTTGAAATTCTATTTAAACGGTCTATCTATAAGTAAATTCAACGTAGATAAGACGGTTTACTCTACACTGAATGACTTACATTTGGACGATGAAAACATACTTAATAAAGGGGAACAGAGCAAAAAGAGGTTGCTTAATTCTGCAGAGTTGCTATTTGGAGAAAAGGGATATTTTGAAACAACCGTCCACGAAATTTGTAAGCAGTCGAATCTCAGTGCTGGGGCATTTTATCTGTATTTTCCGGGAAAATTAAAGGTATTATCTGAGTTAATCAAAAAGACGAGTAAAGAACTTAGGTATGTCTTAAAGAAATATTCAGAAAGGTTCACCGATAGAAGGAATATGGAGATAGCCTCACTAAAAGGATTTCTTGAATTTTTCAAAAAACATTCCAATATGTATGGTGTTGTAAGAGAAAGCGAATTTATCGATAACAAAATTACGTTGAAATATTATGATTCCTTAAAAAAACCCTATATAAAAGTATTGAATGAAGCTAAAGAAAAAGAACAAATTCAAGACTACGATTCTGAAACCCTTTCCATGATCTTAATGGGAATTGGGCATTTATTAGGACAATCTCTGTTAATTTTGTCGAATAAAACATCCGAGAAATTTGAAAACTATTTACAGCCACTTTCAGATTTGATGCTGAATGGAGTTTCGAAGAAAACTCCCGTAGATTAGCTTCAAAATTCTATGGGATCAAAACTGCAAATCATTAAATAATAGAAAAATTAGGAGGAACAAATGAAAAAGATCTATATTACAGGAGCAAAAAGAACAGCCATAGGAACAATGGGAGGAACCCTTCAAAATACATCAGCAGTTGATCTAGGTGTAATAGCTGCCAAAGCGGCTATGAAACAGTCTCAGATCAGTCCAGATGAAGTTGATGAAACAATCGTTGGAAATATCCTGTCTGCAGGTTTGGGAATGGGCCCCGGAAGACAAGTCAGTATACACGCGGGTGTTCCTCAAGAGAAACCGGGATATTCCCTTAATATGCTATGCGGATCCGGAATGAAAGCAGTTATGGTAGGCGCTTCAGATATTTTACTTGGTGAAGCTGAATGTGTTCTTTGTGGTGGCACCGAAAATATGAGCATGTCACCATATCTGTTAACAAAAGGGCGTTTTGGATACAGGCTGGGAGACGGAAAGATTGTTGATCATATGGTCAATGACGGCTTAACTGATATTTTCAATCATTATCACATGGGTATGACAGCAGAGAATATCGCTGAAAAATATGCCATAACCAGAGAAGAACAAGATCAATTTGCCTATGAAAGTCAGCAAAGGGCAGCAAAAGCCATCGAAGAAGGTAAATTCAAAGAGGAAATTGAACCGGTTGTCATCAAAGGAAGAAAAGGAGATACCGTTTTCGAAGTGGATGAACATCCAAGGTTAACTGATCTTGAAAAAATGGCAAAACTAAGGCCGGCCTTTAAAAAAGACGGTTCTGTTACAGCAGGAAATGCCTCCGGTATCAACGATGGCGCTTCCATGACCATTTTAATGACCGATGACAAATGCGAAAAGCTTGGGGTAAAACCTTTGGCTGAATTGGTCGCCTTTGCCCAGCATGGGGTAGATCCGGCATTTATGGGCTTGGGTCCTGTTGGCGCCATTAAAAAAGTGTTAAAAAAGGCCGACATGAGCCTCAAAGAAATGGACATTATCGAATTAAACGAAGCCTTTGCCGTTCAAAGCCTTGGCGTTATTAAGGATTTAACAGAAGAACATAACGTATCAATGGAATGGATGATGGAGAGAACCAATGTGAATGGTGGTGCAATAGCGCTGGGGCATCCCATTGGATGTTCGGGTAACAGAATCATCGTTACATTGTTATATGAGATGAAAAAAAGAAATCTTAAATACGGGCTGGCAAGTCTTTGTATCGGTGGAGGAATGGGAACAGCTGTTATTATTAAGAACGTATAGTTATTAGTCTGGGATTTGAGTTTAAAATAGGGCTGAGGTTTAGGGTATAGGGTTTAGAAAAAACTGATCATCTCACATTAATATCCCTCTTTTTCAACGAACCTACATGTTTATAGCTCTTCCAGTCCCTAAACTCTAAATCCAGTATTTTCAAGTGGAGGACTTATCTATGTCAAAAGAATTAATTGGTATCAGGGGAATCGGTACCTATTTTCCCGAGAAAATTGAAACTGCTCAGTATATTGCAGAAGAAACCAACATCCCACAAGATGTTATAGAAAAGAAATTTGGCGTTTTGAAAAAAACCGTTCCAGGACCCGAAGACACCGCCAGTAATATGGGATTAAGGGCAGCACAAAAGGCTCTTCAAAACGCACAAGTCAACGCGGAAGAAATTGATTTGGTCATCTGGAACGGCGCACAGCATAAAGACTTTCCCTGCTGGCTGGCTAGTTTGGATGTTGCCCACCGGTTAGGGGCTTCCAATGCATGGGGTTTTGATATGGAAGCCATGTGCGGTTCAATGATGGCGGGTTTTGAGACGGCAAAAAGTCTCATGAGAAATAATGAGGAGTTAAAGACAGTTTTATTGTGTTCGGGCTACAGAAATAACGATTTAATCAGTTATC
>CAYOFT010000010.1:0-32409 GCA_964403295.1 uncultured Thermotogaceae bacterium
CCAGATATTCAGTCATTGTGTTAATGGCATTTGCAACGCCTCTTGGTGTGATGGTAGCGCCTGTCATGAGATCACTGACACTGATGATACCTTCCTTTTTAAGAGCCTTTTCCTCTTCATACGTTTGAGCCGGACTTTTGCCGGAATCTTTGTCCACAATAAGCCCTTTTTCCAAACCGGATTTAGGAATGTCGAAAAAACGTTCTTTAACAGGTTCTTCAGCGATTTTAGCTCCCAGGCCGGGCGTTTCCTGTGAATAATCCAAGACTTCCAGCCGCATCATTTCCATTGCATCTCCATCACTGATAAATGAGCACATGACGGTGACATACCCGCCGTATCCTACAGATGCTCCGTTGAGGATGTAAGCGGTTCGTCCGTCTTTTAAAGTGAATTCATAAGCTGGAGAGGCGCAGTAACCGTTATATTTTTTGCTTTCGTAAAGGGTTTCCCCTTCGCTCTCTTTCCAAATCTTTTGGTTTAACTTTTCTTGGGAACCGGGAATGTCACTTTCCTCGATTAATAACTCACCACTAACCGGGTCAGTTAAAACAGTTTTGATGGATTCCAGTTTGACATTCAGTTCCGCTTGGGCGATGGGCTCTTCGGTGATCGTATAAACCCCGGCCAACAATACCGCTACTACGATGGCAAAAGCCATGAGTGTGAGTCCTATTTTTAAATAGTTGCCCATATCAGTTCGCCCCCTTCTTTAAAGCACCAAAGGGTCTTCGTCTGGTCCATTTATCGATTAACGGTTTAACAGCATTCATAATCAAGATGGAGAAAGCCACACCTTCCGGCAGGGCACCCACGATTCGGATGAGCATTGTGATGACCCCGCATCCCATCCCGTAAATTAACGATCCCTTGACGGTTGAAGGGCTTGTGACCATATCCGTCGCCATAAACAATGCACCAAGCATCAAACCGCCGCCTAACAGGTGATAAAGGGGCGTGCCGTATTGATCGGGGCTGATTAAATAAAAAATAGAAGAAATAACCAAAACAGTACCGATATAGGCAACGGGAATGTGCCAGGATACGTGTTTTCGAATCAGCAAATAGACAAATCCAATGATCAAGGCTAAAGCACTCACTTCACCTAAGGCGCCACCAATGTTGCCCAGGAACATATCCATATAACTGTGATTTTCCAATGCAGCCTGTATGCCGTTTTCTTTTAAAAGTCCCATTGGGGTTGCACCTGTGACGACTGGGGAAGCGGCGGTTTTCAATGATTCCATGGTTCTCCATATTCCGGGTTTGAAATAATTTCCCATGGCTGCGGGGAATGAGATAACCAGGAATACTCTTCCTACCAGAGCAGGATTAAACGGGTTGGATCCTAAACCACCGTAAACGTGTTTTCCCAGGCCGATGGCGATGACGATGCCAATGATAAATAAATACCAGGGGAATCCGGCAGGGATGTTCATAGCCAATAGTAAACCCGTGACAGCTGCACTGCCATCCGGTGTGAAATCTTTCTTCTTGCGCAGTACCTTCATAATGAATATTTCAAAAGCCTCAGCAACAACCACACCCATCAGGCATAGAACCAATGCGGACCACCCAAAGACGATGACTGAAACAATGACCGCCGGTATGAGTGCAATGATCACATCCAGCATGATCTTTGAAACTGAATCTGTTGTTCTTATATGGGGAGCTGAAGCAGACGGGAAAATTTGCGCCATATCATTTACCCCCCTTCAATGCATTGTAAACGCGTTTTGTTAGTTGGAATGTTTTGATATGATCGATTCTCGCGGGACAGATATAAGCACATGCACCGCATTCTATACATGATAAAAGGTTCAAATCCACTGCATCGTCATATTTTTTCGCTTCACACAACTTCACCAGGAAGTTGGGTTCCAGAGCCATGGGACAAACCTCTACGCATTGATTACAATTAATACAGGGTTTGGCAGGACGGGGTTGTTTATCCAATTTTGGCAGCACAAGTATGCCGGAAGTGCCCTTCATAATCGGTGTTTCTGTAGTTGTCAACGCAGGTCCGGTCATAGGGCCACCGGCAATCACCTTCTCGGGTTCACCTTTATAGCCACCGGCAAAATGAATGAGTTCCGAAACCGGTGTACCAATTCTTGCTATGACATTTTTCGGTTTGTTAATCCCCTCGCCTGTTATGGTTACACCGCGTTCAACAAGTGGAATTCCCTTTGAAACAGCTTCAGAAACGGCCACCGCCGTTCCCACATTGTTCATAACGATGCCTATATCAATGGGCAAACCACCTACGGGAACCTTTCTTCTTGTGGTGGTGTAAATCAACTGTTTTTCAGCCCCTTGGGGGTATTTGGTCTTGACCCCCACTACATCAATTTGATCGTCGTGAGCGGCCATTTTGATCATATTTTCAATGGCATCGGGTTTGTTTGTTTCAATCCCAATAATGCCTTTTTTTGCCCCTGCAATCTTCATGAGAATCCGCAATCCATTCAGCAATTCTTCACCTTTTTCAAGCATGAACCGGTGATCGATGGTCAGATAGGGTTCACACTCGGCACCATTTATGATCACTAAATCTGCAGGTTTTACCATGGTTGATGTGTATTTCACATGTGTAGGAAATGATGCGCCGCCAAGGCCAACAATACCGGCATCAAGAATTCTTTGATAAAGTTCTTCACGGCCAGCTGTTGTGAAGTCGATGGGATCCAATAATTGCCAGTCGTCTTCGCTTGTTCTCTCAATGACAATGACGTCAAGCTTTTTTTTCTGGGCAGGATGCATCATCTTGATGATTTCTTTTACCTCCCCCGTTACAGGCGAATGTAACGGAACTGAAACCTTACCAGAAGGTTCGGCGATGATCTGTCCTGTTTTAACCTTGTCTCCTGGTTCACATACGATTTTTGGTGGAGCGCCAAGGTTTTGATGCACAAAACAATATACCGTCTTTGGTAAAGCCATTCTTTCCAAAGAGGCGTTTTGAGATAATTCTTTCATTTCCGGAGGGTGTATTCCACCGGGGAAAGTCAATACCGCCATTTTGTTCTGTTCCTCCCTTCAATCTATAGCAATTTGATTTCTATCTTCCAAATAATTGTACTTTTAACCATTTTTTCATGGCCTTTAATCTGGCGTTATTACGTTTCATAAATTCTGCATTGCTTTGATCAAAATCAATTTCTTTCAATTTTGAGAAAGCATAAGCAATTTCTGAAATGGATTTGTCTTTAAAATAAGCCTGGTACCCTTCCATGTCAGAAAAATAAGAACGCATTTTAAATGTATCCGAACATAAGAATGGAATACCAAAATGTGAGGCAATGATAGATCCGTGAAGCCTTTCGGATATGATCATAGAACACGTTGATGCCTGATCGGTAATCTCATTAACCTCTCCGACTTTAACGGAGGTGATGAAGTATTTTCCAAAACGCTCAGAAGATTTTTCTGCTGCTTCAAGATCCTGTTCGGGAAAAGCTACAAAGAATTGAATCTCATTAAACCGCTCTTCCATAAAAGGTCCCATAAAATCTTCAGGATTTAACCAAGGGTTTTTAAGAAAAACACCAATTCTTGATGGAATGTTTTTAGTTACAGCTCGATTCTGTAAGAAATAATAACCCAGATCGGTCCCTCTTTTGTGTTTGTTGCTGCAAGTTCTTGCATATCGATAAGAAATCGTATCACGGAAATAACCAACACATAATTCGTTACTCAGAATCTTTCTTAACCGGGTGTAATTCTTTTTGGAATTAATCTTACCGATTCCATGTCCTAATAAAAAGAGTGGCTTTTTATGAAAAAGAGCGGTGGATGCCAGCCATTTGTAGTAGAGAAAACTTCTGTTGCTGGTTTCATCCTGAAAGATATTTCCGCCACCACCTATAACGATGTCTGAATGCTTTATTGCTCTTGAAATTTTTAAGGGAGAATTTCTGGGGACATGTTGGATCATGATGCCGCCGATCTTTCTGGATCCTGCCTTTGGAAAAAGTAGATACAGGTCTGCCACACCCACTTCTTTTAGAAGTTTTATTGTGCTCCTAAAAAGCATTTCGTCGCCATAATTGTTCATGCCATAATACCCAAACAAGAATATTCTAATGTTTATCCCCCTGCTTTTACCTTCAAAATAGAGTTAAAGCCTTAATCATGCATCCCTTCACAGACGACTTCGTATCAGACTGAAGGAACTTAAAGATAATCAACCAAAGGATTATAACACGCAACAAATGAGAATCGAAAAAGATTGGGAAATAGATAAACAGAGCACTAAAATTTTATAGAAAATGCTAATCCTTGAGGTTCAAAAAAACCGGGACGGTCTCCGCTATGAATATTAAGTCTCGAGTACACTTGAGATATATGTGTTTTTTTACAAAAAATTAATTTTTACGGGTATTGACCTTGACTTGAGTTGAGATAGTAGAATACTTACGAAGATGATTAAGGGACACCGAAAAGAAGTAGGGTCCATACTGACAGAAAAGTTTACCATGTAAAATCCGGGAGGTGTAGAATCATGAAAAAGAACATCAGCAGAATTGAAAGAATTAGAAAAAACGCCAATATTCAGCCGAATTTTGACCGTTTGATGGAACTGAACAGCCTCAAGGTTTACGACATTATCAACAGATTCTAAGCTTAAGGAAAACAGACAACGACGAACAACACTTCACATAGATTGCACTCCTTTAACCCTCCGTATAGGAGGGTTTTTTTTGTTACTCTTTGTATGGGAGTTGAAGTTGAAAGAAAAACGTGCTGCCTTTGCCTTCTTCGCTTTCGAAGGAAAGAGATGATCCCATCATTTCCAATAAGCGATTCGTGATGGCCAAACCCAAACCGGTTCCCCCGAATTTTCGTGTAATGGAGTAATCTTCCTGGTTAAAGGCTTCGAAAATCTTTTCTCGATTTTCTTTTTTTATACCGATACCCGTATCTTGGATGGAGAATCTTAAAGTTACCTGTTGTTTTTTTTCATCAGTTGAAACTTTGTTGACATGAAGTGTAACCGAGCCATTTTCTGTAAATTTAACGGCATTACCCAGCAAATTAATCAGTATCTGTTTCAGGCGGGTCATATCAGCTGTTACAATTCTTGGAATATCTGCTGAAACTTCTTCATATAAACGATTACCCCTCTCATAAGCCTTGAACCGAATGATGTTTAAAGTGTTTTCTATCAATTCAAGCAGATCAAATGATTCAGGGTATAACTCAAGTTTATTCGCCTCTATTTTGGAGAAATCAAGGATGTCACTGATGATGGTTAACAAAGATTCTCCTGCATTCACAATGATATCGGCATATTTTTTTTGCGAGGTATCCAAAGGTGTGTCACGAAGTAATTCACTAAAGCCGATAATGGCATTTAAGGGGGTTCTTAATTCGTGACTCATATTGGCAAGGAATTCACTCTTTGCTTTACTGGCTGCCAAAGCTTGTTCTTTAGCGATTTCCATTTCCTTTTGTACCCGCTTTTTTTCGGTTATATCATGAACAATGTTGTGAATTAGTTTTTTACCATCGATGATAACCTGACTGCTGAAGACTTCCACTTCTACAGGTGTGCCGTCGGCTTTGATATTGCTGAATTCAAAATAAGCCTTACCCTTTTTGATGGATTGTCTTAAATCTTCAAGTTTTTCTTGAGAAGGATTTGCCCTTAGTTCCATGATATTCATTCGCTTGAGCTCTTTCACTGTCCAGGCATAAAAATCTGCAACCGCCTGATTTGCGTCAACGATCATACCCGTTTCAGGGTTAATGATTAGTTGCATGGCAGATTGGCCTTCAAAGAGGGTTCTGAATTTTGCTTCACTCTCACGTAAAGCTGCCTCTGTTTTCTTTTGTTTTGTGATATCGGTTGTACTTAAGTATACACGTTTGAGAGAATCTTTATGCTCTTCGGGAATTCTTATCTCCATTACGACATTTCTAATACCTTTACCTAATGTATTGGTTTCATGGTCCATTCTAAAGAAACGTTGATGGTTGGCGATGGCTTTAAGCACTTGGACGAAATTTTTCATGGCTTTTTCTGTAAAGAGCTTGTTTATGTTTGCCATTAAATGTGCCTTTGACTTTGCACCGTAAAATTCCACGGAGTAATCGTTAACATCGATAATTTTTATTCTTGACATGCAGTTGGCTATTTCTTCAGGATGTTCGTTGAAATAACGATCCAAATCAGGATTATTGTGTTTAATAGTTTTGAGATAATCGTTGACTTCTGAAAGATCTTCCTCCCAAATGACAACAGGAGAATTGTCAAACAGCTGACGATACCTTTCCCGGCTCTCCTGTAACTGTTTTTCGGCACGTTTTCTTTCTGTGATAACTTCCGTATAGAGGACTATTCCACCAATGGTATGGTCTGGAAGATACCAGGGTCGACATTCCCAGCGAGTATATTCAACAGAGCCGTCTTCTCTTTTGTAAAAATCGTCATCGGAGCGTGTCACTTCACCGTTAAGTGCACGACGGTGACTTTCCCGCCATTTTTCAGGTATGTCCGGAAAGGCTTCGTAATGATATTTGCCGATGATGTCTTTTTCTTCGAGTTTATAATCCTGCAGAAAGCGTTCGCTGACGTAGATGTATTTGAGATTTTTATCCAAAACGGTTATGGCGTTTGGATCGTGTTTTATGATGTACTGCATTAAATCATATGATTGTTCCAAGATTAAGCCCTCCATTGAAAAGCATATACTATTTTACCATGAGTGTAAATGAATGAAATGTTTAAAGAGAATTTTTGTGTTACACTAATGATTGGGACACAGATTATTTAAAATGAAATTTGTTCTACTAATAAATTTCCAAAAAGAGGTTTACGTCTTGTATTATATAGTTAACTTTATTAAAGGGGGAAAATGATGAAAAAAAGATTTAGTATTGTTGTGATTGCCATTGTAATGATGACCATGGCTATTGCAAGTGTGAATGTATTATCACCGGTTGGTCCCACGATTGTTTCTTTGGTTGGTATTCTGGAAGACAAAGTGGAGACCGAGTCTGAGGTCAATATTAAGTTTTGGAGTTCCTTTGATCAGATTACCGCACAGCTGGTGACCAAGGATGTGGATATTGTGATTACACCGGTTGCTTTGGGTGAGCTATTGTATGACAAGGGAATGGATGTACAGTTGGCAGCGGTTACTTTATGGAAAACTTTTTATTTGGTTACAAAAGATATAGAAGTGGACAGCATGAAAGATTTGGCTGATATTGAGATTTATACACCTCAAGGTCAGGGCCAGACAGGGGATGTCCTGATGCGATATGAGTTTAACCGCCTTGGCATTGAAGATTTTACAATCAAATACGCTACACCGCCCGAGATTATCGGATTAATGGCCACAGGAAAAGTAAAGGCTGCAGTTTTACCGGAACCTTTTGTATCTCTTGCATTAACCAAAGTCAATGGAAGCAAAATTTCACTTGATATGCAGGAAATTTGGGGTAACGCAACGGGTGTTTATCGAGTACCCATAACGGGTGTCTTGGTAAGGAAAGAAGCCTTGGCGGAAAGACCTCTTGAAATCGTATCAACGTTAAATGCCATTAAAGAATCCATCCATTACGCCATGAACAACGTTGATGAAGCGGTGGAATTAACCACCAAATACTTTAGTGGTATGCCCGCTCCCATCATGAAGCAATCACTTTCACGATCAGTATACGGGTATTCAACCGTTGTGAGTGTCAAGGATGAAGTCCAGCGCTTTATGGAAACCGTCAATGCCGTTGACCCTTCCATTCCGGTGCCTGATGAGGGATTCTACGCTCAATAGAAAAAGTTCTTCAATGAAAAGGTGCATTCCTGACTGGATTGTCGGGGTGTGCCTTTTGTTTTTATTCTGGTGGATTCTTTCACTGATCATCAACGAATCTTTGATCGTTCCCTCACCTTATGCGGTTTTAGTAAAGATTGTGGAAGAAATAGAAAGAGGAAAGTTGTTACCGGCATTGGCTATGACTTTTTTGAAATCTATCGAAGGGTTGGGAATTGCACTGTTAATTGGTACGCCCATTGGTATTATTATGGGGATTTCCAAGCGTTTTGAAGAGTGGATCAAACCCTCCACCATGGTTTTGCGATCTATGCCCATTGTTTCCTGGCTGTCAAGTGTCATCGTTATCTGGGGGATGGGTTGGCAGGCACCGATTTTTATCATCGTTACCACACTCTTGCCCCTGATCATCTACAATATCGCCCAAGGAGTAAAGAGTATCGATGTCAAACTGATTGAAATGGCACATGTCTATCAGGTACCAAAAGCCAGAATTTTCAAACAAATTTATTTGGGATCGATCATTCCTTTTTTACTTTCCTCTGTTCGGGTGAGTCTTGGAACCATGTGGAAAGTAGCAATTGTTGCGGAATTTATGGCCGGAGACACCGGTTTGGGAATAGAAATTTCATGGGCAAAATTTTACCTTGAAACGCCTACCGTATTTGCCTTTACTTCTGTGGCGGTCTTATCAGGATTTCTTTTAGAATTCCTTTTTGATCAATTCATTTCCCTCATGTACAAGAAAGGATACGGCATATGGACTTAGCAATTAAAATACATGCATTAAGCAAAAGTTTTGGTAGTTTACAGGTTATCCAGGAGTTGAATATTGATATTAAAAAATCTGAACGTGTGGCATTTTTGGGTCCTTCCGGTTGTGGAAAAACCACACTGTTAAGGTGTTTATCAGGTTTATTAACAGATTATTCAGGGGAAATCCAACGACAGTATTCAAAGGCCGGATTTGTTTTTCAGGAACCGAGGCTAATTCCTTGGAGCAGCTTATATAATAACCTGACATTCGTAACGAAAGATGAAAAAAAGATCAGACGATCACTTGAATTGGTTGAACTGGAGGATTTTGATAACCATCATCCGTCAAAACTAAGCGGGGGGATGCAGCAGCGGGCAAATTTAGCACGTGCCTTGATCGTTGAACCGGAAATCGTCTTTTTTGATGAACCCTTTCAAAACCTTGATTTAAAGTCCAACATTAAGCTCATGGAAGCGGTAATACGCATTCAGAAACAGCAAAAATGGACGGCAGTTCTAGTAACACACGGTATTCGGGAGGCGGTAGTGTTTGCACAAAGAATCTTCATTCTGTCAAAAAAACCGACCCGCGTTATTAAAGAAATTGACATGACCCGTGAGGAAGAAACCGATTTTTTCTCTCCAAAAACAGCGGAATACGAAAGAATGATTTTGGAGTATTATGAGTGATCGGTATTTGGGGCACCCACAAGGGATGCCCCTACAAAATCCTGCAAAAAAATTTGTTTCTGTAGGGGCTCCCCTTGTGGGTGCCCTGAGCGAAAACAGTATTTCGGATATCCGTTTAGAAAAGAAATTGCCCATTTTTTTGATTTGTAAGAGGAGGCATCATGGAAGATAACAAACAAAATATAAAAGAGGTTCAAGAAAAGGTTTTCGAAACAGTACAAATACTAACTTTAGATCCCAAACGGCCTTTAGAAGAACTCTATCAACAAGGATCTCATGTATTGAAAGAATCCTTAATCCAATATCGACACCTTTTTAAAAAAGGTGACAGGGTTATGGTTAAACCAAATCTATTAAGTGCCAGGGATATTGATATGGGCGTAACCACACACCCAAAAACACTGGAAGTAGTTTTGGAATTTCTATTGGAACTGGAAACGGTTCCGTTTGTTGGAGACAGTCCTCCTGACGGGAATGGTTATGCTGTGGCAAAAAAAACCGGGCTGATGGAAGTATGCGAAAAATATAATGTGGATTTTGAGGAATTGGATCAACCCGTGAAGGTGAAACATTCAGGCGAGTATGATTTCAGTATTTCCAAAAAAGTCCTTGATGCGGATAAGATCGTCAACCTGGCAAAACTAAAAACCCATTCGTTGACCATTTTAACGTTGGCGGTTAAGAATACTTTCGGATGTGTTCCAGGAAAAGAAAAGGCTTCCTGGCATTTTAAGGCGTTAAATAACAACAATTTTGCCAAATTGATGGTAGAAATCTGTTCTGTGATTAACCCCACGTTGAATATCGTGGACGGTCTGGTTGCCCATGAGGGAAATGGTCCTTCCAACGGCAAACCAAAGCGCCAGGGGGTTATCTTCATCTCCGAAAACCCCTTTGCTTTAGACGATGCCATTGCCTCTTGCCTCGGCTTACCAAGAAAGAACTACCCCATCCTGATAGAAGCCGGAAAAAAGAAACTCATTCCCCAATACCAAACCATAGGTGAATGGACAGGTAGTATGGCTTTACCAAAAACCAGTCTGGTCTTCTCAGGATTAAGCTTTATCAGTAACCGTTTTAATGCTTTTAAAAAGAAGCCTTCTATCGATGAAGAACAGTGTATCAAATGTCGTAAATGTGAAAGAAATTGCCCTGTAAAAGCCATTGATATTGACAGCTATCACATTGATTATTCAAAATGTATCAGATGCTACGTTTGTCATGAAGTTTGTCCGGAGGATGCTATCCAATTGAAAGGGTCCTTTTTTCGTTAATCGCAAAACTTATAAAGGAATGATAATGGAGAAGGTGGTACCTCGCCCCTTTTGGGTTTTGATTTTTATACTCCCTTGGAGGGTGTCAACAGCGTTTTTTACTGCATTCAATCCCACACCCCTGCCGGAAATATCTGTGGGAACATCCTTTGTTGTGAATCCTTCTCTGAATAAGATGTCTTCCAATCTGATGGATGATAAATCGAGTTTCTGTTCAGTCAGAATACCCTTTTCATAGGCCTTTTTGACAACCAGTTCACAATCGATACCCCGTCCGTCATCTGATATTTCCATGATCAGATTTTCTGATGTTTTTTGTACTTGAACATTAATGGTTGCTCCTGGTTCTTTTCCGTTTTCAAACCTTGTTTCCGGATCTTCGATGGCGTGATCGATGATATTTCTGAACAGATGAATCCAGGTTTTTAATAGAGGCTTGAGCTTGTATTTATCCACATAAACGGTTGGACCAGTGACTTGAATGGTTTTCAGATTAACATTAAGTCGTTTTGCCGTTGATAAAACAAGGTTTCTGGTGGGTTCAAAGATATCTTCAAAGCTGGTTTTATCAATGTCATCCAATAGGGTTCGAGCTTCCTTGAGATCGTTTTGTGTTGGCGAACCGCTTAGTAATGTTCTGATTTTTAACAATGACTGGCGCTTTTTATTCATATCAATTTGCCTTTCAAAAATTTGGGGACTGATATATTCATAAACACTTTGCATCTCTTTTGCCAACCATTTTTCATAATCGCCATTCTCAATAAGAGAAAAAAGGATTTCTGTTGTACGACTTTTGGAATCCTTTAGTTGCGATTCCAGCTGGTGAAGTTTTTCAACCAGAAAATGAAACCCAAAACTGGCAAAATTTCCCTTAAACGTATGGATACTTCTGAACAAGTCGTCTATGGGTTGATCGATTCCAGCGTTTCTTTCATGTTCAATGGTTTGAAGGGTTTCTGACAGATTTTGCCAGAACTGATGATAATCGTCCTGTAATTCAACGAAATTCTCAGAATTAGCCATGATTTTAACGATTTGCTCAAACAGCTCCTTCTCCCTTTCATACTTGTCTTTAAGTTCTATTTTTTCTGTGATGTCCCTGATCATTACCATAATCTTCGGTTGTTCCAACAGATCCTGGGAGGGTTTTTCAGTATCATCCTCCTCCGATATCATTTTTTCCAGTATAAATCTGTATTTCAAGGACAAAATTTTTGATTGCCGATGAACGGTTTCAGGAAGCAAGGAGATCAGTATTTCTCGCTTATCGTCTGAATGTTCTCTGAAAACAGCTCTGAGTGTTTCTGTGACGAAAGGGATCTCTTCAGGTGTATCAGAACAAATAAGTGCGGGGAAGAAATGATAATCGATTTTTTCGTTGAAAATAGCGAGGCATTCACGGCTGTATTCGAGTTCTACAATCAATGAGTTATCAAACTTTAAAAAGCCTTCATCTGTATTATTCAACAAGGTCTGGACGGAATGCATACTTTTACGCAATTGCTGAGTACGTCTGAGAACAGTATCTTCCAATTCGTTGTTAAGTTTCTCAATTTCTATATAAGAACTTTCCAGTTCCTGGTTCATTGCCATGATTTCTTCGTTTGAAGCACTCAATTCTTCATTTTTATCATTGATCTCTTTTTGTTTTCGGTTGTAATCCATAATAAAGAATGCACCAAAGCCGATAAATACAATGAAAAAGGTAATTTCATTCAAACTGAAGGGATACAGAGAATAGATTCGGTTTGAAAAGCTGTTGATGATTTCTCCAAGGGGTCTTATAAAGGCCAAAAATGTGAAAAGCATGATGTTGGAGTGATATGAAACAATGGCGAAAAAGATAAAATTAATAAATGAAATGACCGTAATCATATAAGGCACACCAAAGAGAGAGAAGATAAACCCTATCAGATTCAGAAAAATGAGTCTTTTTGTATACTTCCAGTCCTTTAGAATAAAATATTCAATGCCAAAAAAGAGGAGAACGGTAAAACAAAGACTTAAGACACTAAAGATACTTTGAACAACAAAAAGGGAGCCCTGCGTATTTTGCAACATGCTATATACGGTACCGGTGTCGTTTAAAGCGGTTCCGGAAAGAAAAAACAAAAGACCGTAATAAGAGAGGGAAACGGCCAGTGCAAAATAAGATTTAGACAAGGCTTTATTAACCATTCCGATTGAAAACATGATAAATGCCAATAAAAAACTCATGCCCGAGATGATCATCACAAATTGCTGTGAGAACAGATTACTGAATCGTGAAAAGAACCTCAAATATTCAATCTTACCTGTAAGCGGAGTAGAAAGTAAAATCAGTCTTCCACCCTTTTTCAACATCAATCGTATTTTTAACGGTTTCTCTACTTCTCTTAAATCAACGAGCCTCCAACCGTTTTCCGTCAGAATGCTGAAATCATCTTGAGATTCTGAAGGGGTGCTGATGGAAAAGCCCTGTTCAAAAACACTTTTAAACATAAAGGCGTTATTCTCTTCTGGTAAATAAAATTCAAAGTAGATGTCTTTCTCTGCTGCTTGAATATCGTAGTAATAACGATTAATATCGCTTGTGTAATTGGTGTCTTTTAAATATAGGAAAAGCGTTTCCATTGGAAAAAATGATGACTGAACCATCAGAAACAATATGTGAAATATTAAGATTAACGCTACAGCCAAACCGGCTCCTGTTATGAATTTAACCAATTTTGTTTTCAAGTGGATCTCCCTTTTTTATCATGAGATGTTTCTTTGACTAATCTTACCATATTTATAGTCAAGATTCGGGTCGCTAGTCCCCTTGAGAAATTATTTCATACGGGAAAAATCTATCGGGTTTTTAACACCATGGGATTTTTATGGTTTTAAAGTATAATCAATCTGCACGGATAAAAAAAGTTGTAAAATTTAGTTTTTAAGGAAGATTAGATGGGATAAAAAAAGATTCTTTTTCCAAAAGACTCCTGACAAAAATAAAAAAATCATATTTCATGGTAAACAAATTTTACCTTTGGTTGTTCTTTTTCGTTTTATTGGGACTAAACGCCGCTTTAGCTTTTGCTGGAGTGGTGATTGTTTTTATTCTCTTTTTGTTTACCAGGCGTGTGCCGTTGGAACCTAAGGGGCAGTTTCGCTATGACAGTTATGTTTATAAGCAATCCGGTAATCTTAAGCTGAAGTTGGACTGTTGGTATCCCAAAGAAAGACGTGAAAAATATCCGGTCGTTTTTTTTGCTCATGGTGGAGGATGGATTTCAGGATTCAGAAATCAGCCCAATAACGTTTCTTGGAGCAAATACCTGGCATCTAAAGGGTTTGCGGTGGTTTCGATTGACTATCGTTACGGGATCAACAACAGTATGGAGGATATCCTTGAAGATTACTCGGATGCCCTTGAATTTGTCAGAGAAAAGTCGGAAATGTTGAGATTGGACACTTCCAAAATGGCTTTAATGGGCTTGTCTGCAGGAGGGCATTTGGCATTGTTGTACGCTGCTTATTATACTTCCCCAAAGGCTAATATAACACAGAAAGAAAGTGTTTTAAGAATGAAAGGAATCAAGGCGGTTGTGGGTTTCTATGCACCATCTGATTTGAAAGATATCTTTGAAAAAGACAACAAATCACTATTTGCAAGGTTTGCAACCCGAGCGACTTTAAAAGGTCTACCGGATGAAAGTGATGATGTTTACAGATATTATTCACCCATTTATTGGGTGAGTTCCTGCATGCCCCCTGTATTTTTAGTACATGGTAAAGATGATACGGTTGTACCGTGTAATTCATCCATTAAATTGGCAAGAAGATTGAAGAGCTGTGCCATTGATTATAAATTTTACGTCCATAAAAAAGGGAATCATGCTTTTGAATTTGTTTTAAAAGATTTTAAAACCATCAGAATTTTGGAAACAACCATCAAGTTTCTAAAGGCGAAATTATCCGAAGGTGATAAGCTCCACTCGGATTCTAAAGAGAAAGGAGGTCATCATGCGCGTTGATTTTCAATATGAAAGAGGAAAAATAGAGTACCTTTCAGGTTATATTTTTAAAGGAAAAAATTATCGCTGTAATTATTTGAGATATGATACCAGATACAAAAAACCAGGAAAAGGCACTCAGGTGGTGGAAGTGTATAATTTCCAACCAAAAGGTGATGTTCGCGCTTCAGCCATCATCATGCAGGGTTTGGGCAGCCGAAATGTAAAGTTTCTGTTGTGGATGGCGACCCATCTGTCATCTGCTGGAATCAGTTCTTCGGTGATCATCCCACCCGGAAATTATACCCGGGTGGAAGATAAATCAGTCAGTGGAAAAAACTATCTTTGGCCGGATTTGAATTTGATGGTACCCACTTGGGAACATGCGGTTGTGGATGTGATGACCACCATTGATCTGTTGCAGCAGGAGGGAATGTGGTTGGAAAATAACTGTCTGGTGGGATATTGCCTTGGAGGGATGATTTCATGCATTGTCTCGGCCATTGAAAAGCGAATTAATGAAACCATTTTAGTGGCCACAGGAGGTCATATGGGTATGATCATGCATGAATCCAGGGCGACGAAATTCGCCAGAAAGTTGATGAAAAACGGATATGGCGATGATTATTATCTGAACGACAAAAAGAGAATATACGCAACTTATGAAGAACAAATGCCACGCATTAACCGGATGACATTGAAAGAAATTATTGAGAATGAAAAGATTCATCCCTTGTTGAAGATTGATCCTTTGGCCTACGCTCATTTGTTAAGCCAGTCCAGAACCACCATTATTGATGCCTTTTTTGATGAAACCCTTCCAAGGCCAACCCGAAAATTGTTGTTTGAGCAATTGGAAGATGCAAAAAAGTATGTGACACCCTTCAGTCATGGTACCTGGTTGCCCTTTGAATATCTTCTTTCCCTTTACATCCTTCATCGCATGAAGGTCAATGACAGAAAGGCGAAAAAGATGCTCCTTCGTAGCGAAAAACCCGAAGATTTAACCGGAGAAGATTTTATCAGCAAGGTCTTTCGAAAAATCGGTTTTTAAAGTTGGGAAATCAATTATTGAATTTTGTAAAATACCGTGACACCCCTGTCGATTAAGATCTGAATATTTTCCATGTCCTCTGATTCCGGACTTAAATCCAATAAATTATTGCGGATATCTAAATAGTCACCTGTTCCCAGACCTGTATTTTCTGTCAAGGGTGTAATATCTTCTATTTGATTGTTGATCAACCAGATGCTTTTCAGGTTTATTAGATGCTGAAGAGCTGACAGATCACTGATCTGATTGTAAGCGCAATTGAGATAAGTCAGACTTTCCAGTGTTTGAATTCCGGAAAGATCATCGACTTTGGAGTCTGCAAAATCAAGGGTTTTAAGTTGTGTCAGCTGATGAAGCGGTGCCAGGTCAGTTACCTGTGTCTCATAAAAACGCAATGCTTCAAGTTTCACGAGATTTTCAAGTGGTGAGAGATCGTCTATCGGGTTAGCGGATAAATACAGTAATTTTAGTTCAGTTAATCCTTGAAGTGGTATTAAATCGCCAATAACGTTGTTATTGGCATACAACTTTTGTAAGTTAATCAGGTGCTGAATCCCTTCCAAAGAATGAATCCCTTGATTTTCCAATGTGATTTCCTGAATGCCTGAAACATCTTTTGGGTAAATAGAGCCGGTGGCCTCTCCGGTAAACCCTTCAGCTTCTCTAACCGCTCTTTCTAGAGCTTCATCCTCGAAATTTATGGGTTGTTTATCCGGATCTAACCATTTATTATAATCTCCGTGCCAGCTATCAACAACAATACGATTTGATGATGTTTCAGATGAAAAACGGCTGATTGTACCCGACAAGATAGTCTTATTTTTATTAGAAAACAGATAAGTTGCCTCATAGGAGATAGGGTCTGCTTGATCCAAACTTGTTAAGTGAAGCCTGTTATCTATAATACTGCCACTCAAAAGGATGTCTGTAAACCCCTTTATGTCTTTTTCTGCTATTTGAACCATTGAAACGGTTGCCAAACAGGTCTCACTGGCTTGAGCGATTTCCATCACTGATTCATAGAATTGTCCCTCTCTTTCTCCCGGGGTTAAATCCCCTTCCCAACGACCGATCAGGTCCTCTAATTCCATGGGTATATAGATGTTTATGTTACCACCGGTACATCCTGCTAATCCAATGAAAAAAAGGAAAAACAATCCAAATCCAACAAACCGTTTTATAGCCTTCACCATGAAACATCCCTCCAATTATTGACTTATTGTACCAATTTCCACGGGTCATTTCAACAAAAAAGAAAAAATGGTATCATTAAAAAAGTATGAATATGCGGAGGTTACTATGACAATCCCAAAAAAGATAGGAATTTTCATGTTATTGTTTATCCTGATTGCTTTTTCGGGATTTGTTGCCTGGGGAACGAATGCCCTGGCAGCAAACGGATTGGCAAAAGAAGCCATGAAGGGGACAAAAGCTGTGCAGGTGAACACTGATGATGCTTTGATAGAGTTTATACCTGTTGAAAACGTTAATACAGAAGGGTTGATCTTCTATCCTGGTGCCAGGGTGGCACCTGAAGCGTATGCTCCCATTGCCCTTGAGCTGGCAAAAGAGGGGTTTATAACCGTCATTATTCCCATGCCCCTGAATTTGGCATTTTTTGGGTCCAACAGAGCTTTAAAAGTGATGGAGAAATATCCCCAAGTGGACGATTGGTCTATTGCAGGACACTCCCTGGGTGGGGCGATGGCATGTAAATTTATAGTGGATCATCCTGCAACCGTTGAAAGGCTGATTTTGTTGGCAGCTTATACAGCAAAAAGCTATGATTTGTCGGAAACAGCGATACCGGTTTTATCGATAACAGCCTCAAATGACGGGTTATCTACTCCTGAAAAGATTGAAAAAAATAAGGTCTTTCTTCCTTCTAATACGCAATATTTTGAGATTGAAGGGGGAAATCATGCGCAATTCGGAGATTACGGTACTCAATTTGGGGATGGAGAGGCCAAAATTAGCCGCACAGAACAGATAGAGATGATTGTTGAACAAATGCTTGCGTTTTTGGAGGGATATTGATGAAAAAGGATTCAAAGAATTCACAAATTCTGTGTGCCGGAGAAGTCCTCTTCGACTTGATTTCCGTTGATAAGGGTAAAAGTGTTGGTGAAAGTACTGCTTTTAGGAAACGAATAGGGGGGTCTCCCTTTAACGTCTGTTGCGGGCTGTCAGCATTAGGCGAAAGTTGCTCTTTTTTTACACAACTTGGAGACGATAGTTTCGGAAAGGCCATAAATGAGTATCTTGGAATTCAAGGTATTGATACACAATATGCATTTATCAAAAAAGGGGCAAAAACGTCCTTGGCTTTTGCCGGAGTTGATGAATCTGGAAAGGCGGATTATGAGTTTTACCGGGAAAATACCGCTGATGTTTCCATAAATGAAGAAAAAGTGGACCAAGTTCATTTTGACAATATATCCTTATTCCATTTTGGGTCTTTGGCGATTGTGGATGAGCCAGGGGATAAAACGTATAGAAAACTATTTAAGAAAGTAAAAAACAATTATATACCAACGGCATTTGATCCCAACATCAGACCGTTTTGTATTAAAGATAGAAAAAAATACAGACGTTTAGCGATGGAGATCATTGAGACGGTTGACATTTTGAAATGTTCGGATGAGGATTTGTATTACATCACGGGTGAAATCGAACCGGAAAAGGCATTGAAAATATTGCCGAAAAGCAGCCTACGAATGGATTTTTGTACCTTGGGAGAAGAAGGTTGCCTGATTCACAAAGAAGGCGCCATCAAATTCATAAAGGGGTACAAGGTGGATGTTGCGGATACCGTAGGATGTGGAGACTCTTTTATGTCCGGGATTTTGAAAGTCATCAACAACAGTTTTCTAAGTGATGAAACAGATCGCTTCGTTATGATGGAAGAGGCAGCCAATTTTGCCGTCGCCTGTGCCGCTATCGTTGCCTCGCGTGAAGGAGCAGCGGATGCTATGCCATCCGAAAAAGAAGTGTATCAATTCATTACTGACAAGATGGATTAAAAAAACCAACTTACTTTATCAAATTAAAAAAAATCATTAGTTTTCCGAGAATGTTTATCCGCTGAATACGTGGCGTTTTCTCCTGATATGGTATAATTAAGGGGTATATTCGGGAGGTTTTTATGGAAGAAACGTCTAATTCGATCAACAGATTTTTAATCACCATTGCGTCGTTTGCCAGGGAATTGAACACAGCAAAAAACACAGTGGATATTTCAAAGGCAATTGAAAAGGTAATGGGACGTTTTTTCTCAATCGAATCCAGCTTAACTGCGGTATATAAAGATGATGAATGGGAAGTCATCAGGCTTGATGACGGTTTTCCGCTTGGTAATGAAGATATGGAAAATTACTATACCCTTGCCCTTGAAAGAAAATCCCCCAGTTTTTTTCCGCTGAACGATTCTGATTATCTAGTGATTCTTCCTTCGGTGAAATCAGGAAGACTATTGTCAACCTTTTTTGGATATGTGGGAGAAAATGAAAGGGGCTTTACCCAGGAATTTGAAAACATGTTTGGTTTCTTTAGCTTTTACTCTGGTATTGTCCTGGAAAATCTGGATCTTCTCAACGAAGTGAAAGAGTCCGCTCAAGTTCAGGAGCGCTTGAGGGTTTATTTTGAAATGATGTTGAATTCACTGGATGAGGGAATCTGTGTGTTGGATTCTTCCGGAGATTTTGTATTTAAAAATAAAAAATATCATGAAATAGCTCCTGTGGGAGCTGTTGTAGAGCAGATCAAAAGGATTGCAGACGATACTTTCTCCCAGCAAACAGGACAAGCTGTTGAAGTAGATTTCGAAGAGGTGTTTTTTTCTTTTAATTCCGTTATTTTAACTGATGATGAACAGGTTTTAATCAGACTTGAAGATATTACAAACACCAAAGAGCTTGAGAGGATGAAGAAGATTGACCAGATGAAGACCGAGTTTATTGCCAACATTTCTCATGAATTGCGAACCCCACTTTCTGCAATAAAGGCTTATTCCGAGACGATTAACGATTCGGTCGATTCGCTGGATCCTGAAATGCTTAAAGAATTCATGGGAACAATTATCGACCAGAGTGATCATTTAACCTTTTTGCTGGATCAACTGTTGGACTTTTCAAAGATGGAGAGAAAGGATCTTAATCTGGAAAAAGGCAATTTCAATATCATTGAATTGATTAGAAAGGCAAAAGAAAGCAACAAGGAGAAATACGAACAGCATTCAGTGAAAGTTGAATTGGATTTACCGGAAGAAGCTGTCAAGGTTAGTGCTGACGAAAAGAGAATCAAACAGGTTTTGATTAATCTCATTTCGAATGCCATTAAATATTCCGACAAGGAAAAGGATGAAAAAAAGGTCATCGTTTCACTGTCAACAGAAGGAGATGAAGTAACCGTTGCGGTGAAAGACAATGGAGTAGGGATCCCGGAAACGGAGCTCGATAATATTTTCAACAAATTTTACAGAATTGACAGTTCTTTGACCTATGAAGTGGAAGGGACTGGTCTGGGATTGGCTATTTGCAGGGAGATCATCCAGGAGCACGGTAAAGAAATTACCGTAGAAAGTACTCCGGGTGAAGGGTCCGTGTTCAAGTTTAAGCTGGATAATGCAAAGGACTAGAGTGCTATGGACCTAAAAAAAACCATTCAGGAAATCGAAAGCCTCCCTTCTCCGGATTTCATTTTACAGAAAATTGTCGATACCGCAAACAATCCAAGTGCTTCCGCAAAGGATTTAAACGAAGTGGCGTCCAAAGATCCTGCTTTTGTTGCAAAGATTCTAAAAATTGCGAATTCGGCTTATTATGGATTACCCCGTAACGTTACTAAACTGACCGAAGCGATTATGATACTGGGATTTAAAACGGTGAGGAATATGGCCATGAGTATTTTCACCGGAAAGGAATTTTTCAGCTTCGCGTCAAAAAAGTTAGAAATGAAGGAGTTTTGGAAACATTCAGTCGTTGTTGCAACAATTGGTGAGTTGACCGCTGAAATTATTGGGTATTCCAATAAGGAAGAGTTGTTTATGTGCGGGTTGCTCCATGATTTGGGTAAATCGGTTCAAGGTGTTCTTTTTCCGAATCTGTTTGATTCAATCATAGGTTTGTCTCGGGCTAAAAGGATCAGTTATTATCAAACAGAACAGCTGATGGAAATTCCTACACATGAAATTTTTGCCGAATTATTGCTGGAAAAATGGAATTTCCCTGAACTTGTTTTGATTACATCATCAAGGCATCATCGACCACAAACTATTCAAAATTCAATCTATTCAGACCCAGTTAATATCATTACCTTGGCTACATTTATTGCTGAACGAATGGGAATGGGAGATAATGGATCGGGTAAACCCATAGAACTACCAAAGTATTGTTGGGATGAGTTGGGTTTGACCCCTGTTATTTTTGATGATTTATTGAATTCCGTAGAGAAAAAGGTTGAAAAGATCGATGAATTTATGAATATATAAGGAGGAATAAAATGAGAATTGGAATTTTAACTGGTGGTGGGGATTGTCCCGGATTAAATGCGGTTGTAAGAGGTATTGTTTCTTCAAAACGTTCGGATATGGAAATATTCGGGTTTATGAGGGGATGGAGCGGACCTCTTGAAGCCGATTATATCCCGTTGAACAAAGAAGATGTGGAAGGGATTCACATACTGGGTGGAACAATACTTGGAACTTCCAGAACCAATCCTTTCAAAAAAGAAGAAGACACAAAAAAATTATTTGAGAATCTCGAAAAATTAAAGATTGATGCCATCATAGCCATTGGAGGAGATGACACCTTAAGTGTAGCCGCTAAACTGTCATCTTTCCATTTTCCGGTAGTTGGCGTTCCTAAAACCATAGATAACGATGTCTCCAACACAGATTATACCTTTGGTTTCCATACAGCAGTTAACGTAGGAGCCGATGCCATTGACAGATTACATTCCACGGCCAAATCACACAATCGTGTGTTTTACGTTGAGATCATGGGAAGAGAAGCAGGGTGGATAGCCCTTGAAGCCGGACTTGCATCCGGAGCACATCTGGTACTTATTCCAGAATATCCTATGACTCTGGATGAAATTATGTCAGTTGTGGACAAACGGATGGAACGTGGCGGATATTGTATCGTTGCCGTTGCTGAAGGATTCAAACCCACTGAGTTTGAAGATGAAGTAAACAAGCACAAGGCCGTCGATGCATTTGGGCACGTTCAATTGGGAGGAATTGCGGAATTTTTAACTGAGATTACCAAAGAAAGGCGTTCATATGAAACAAGATCGGTCGTTCTTGGCCATCTTCTAAGAGGGGGTACACCCACTGCTTTTGACAGGATCTTGGGAACCAGATACGGCGTCCACGCCATGGATTTGATCAAAAAGCAGGATTACGGCCGTATGGTAGCTCTTTCAGGAAACGATATTGTTTCTGTTCCAATAGAATACGGTGTCGCAACAAAGAAATTGGTCCCTTACGATTATTACAAACTGTGTACGCTTTTCTTCGGATAAGGAGGAGATAATTTGAAAGGAAGTCATGCTTACGTTCTATGGGCGATTGAAGTCATTGAGAATTACGTATTAAACGGAAAGATTATTGATATTCCTGAATATATTCCCCATCAGCTGCTCGAGATGCAGGCAGGTGCTTTCGTCACGCTGCACAACGAAGATCAAACCTTGAGAGGGTGTATTGGCACCTTTATGCCCACTCATAGAAATTTGGCGTTGGAAATTCGTGAAAATGCCATAGCGGCAGCAACAAGGGATCCCAGATTTAACGCTGTTTCTCCTGATGAGTTGGATCATATTGTCGTGTCCGTGGATGTTTTATCTCAACCGGCTGAATGCAAAAACCTCGAAGAGTTGGATCCGAAAGTATACGGAGTAATTGTGGAAAGCGGTTATAAAAGGGGATTGTTATTGCCAGATCTTGATGGGGTTGATACAGTCCAAAAGCAGATTGAAATCGCCAAAAGGAAAGCCGGTATTGGTATTCACGAAGCAGTCAAAGTCTACAAATTTGAAGTGAACAGATACCATTAAGGAGGAATTAATATGAGAGAAGCCCTCTTTTACGAAGAAATTGGAGGGTCTAATGTAAGATGCAATCTTTGTCCCCATCATTGTGAAATTGAGGATGGTCATTCAGGTTTATGCCGGGTTCGAATCAATAAAGGTGGCGTGCTGTATACATTGACCTATGGAACCCTGTCATCCATTTCAAATGATCCAATTGAAAAAAAACCGCTCTATCATTTTCATCCCGGTACAATGATTCTTTCGGTGGGGTCATGGGGTTGCAATATGACTTGTCCCTGGTGTCAAAATTGGGAGATTGCTCATGAAAAACCGCAAGTACAGCGGGTTAATCCCGACAGGCTAATTGATCTGACCCTTGATAGAGAACTTGAAGGGATTGCTTACACTTATAACGAGCCGATCGTGTCCTTTGAATTTGTGCTGGATACTTCCAGGATGGCTAGCGCTGATGGTCTGTACAATGTAATGGTGACCAACGGTTACATCGAAGAAGCGCCTCTGAAGCTCTTGTTGCAGACAATTCAAGCCATGAATATTGATTTAAAGGGGTTCAATTCCAATTTCTATAAAAAGAGAACATCCGCTGATCTCGAGACAGTTAAAAAGAACATTAAAACCATCAGTGATGAAGGGTTACATTTGGAGTTGACTACTTTGATCATACCCGGTGAAAATGATTCTGAAGTGGAAATGGAAGAAGAAGCTGCTTGGATCGCATCGGTCAATGATGAAATACCGCTTCATTTGTCAAAATATCATCCTGCGTACAAATTTAACAAACCGCCAACATCCGATGAGACATTGTTAAAATTGTTTTCAATTGCAAAGAAGCACCTGAAATACGTTTATCTTGGGAATACAACTCTAAAGGAAGGCAGGGACACACATTGTCCTGTTTGTGATAATCTACTGATAAAGCGAAACGGTTTCAATGTTGAAATAGTAGGTATTCAGGACAAAAAATGCGCAAAATGTCAAACGGATCTCAAAATCAAACTATGAAGTTATCGAAAAACAGTTGGATACTTATTCTCATATTCATCGCTCTTCTACTGTTTATTTCGGTTTTGTTTTTTTTTAGAAGTGAACCGGAGTATGTCTCAAAAGTTGAAATAGCACTTGGAACAACTGTTAAAATAGTTGTATCATCAGAAAAAGATTCCGGTTTAATTGTGGATGCAATTTTACGGGAGTTTCACAGGATAGACAAAAAGTTTTCGGTTACCGATCCTAAAAGTGTGATATCACGTATTAATAACAGCAATAGCCCTGTTGATATTGATGAAGAAACCGCTTTTGTGATTGAACGTTCACTTGCCCTTGCCAGGGCTACTGAAGGGGCGTTTGATCCGGCTTTGGGAAATCTCATAACCCTTTGGGGCTTCGATAAAATCAATGACAGTGGATTTAAGCCTTACATTCCATCAGATGATGAGATTGTGCAAGCACTAGCTAAATGCGGTTATGAAAATGTCATCTTGGAAAATGATATGGTTATTCTTCAAAATTCTGTTAAGTTGGACCTTGGGGGAATTGTAAAAGGGTATGCTATTGATAGAGGGATTTCCATTGCAAAGGAAATGGACCCCGATGCTACAGGGTATATTGATGCCGGTAGGGATATTGGCATCATCGGACCGAAGTTTGGTGGAGAATACTGGTCGATCGCGGTTCAGGATCCCAGGGGAGAGGGAAGCGAGTACATCGATCTTGTTTATCTAAAAAAGGGATCAATCGTAACTTCAGGTGATTATGAGCGTTTTTTTCTAGTAGATGGTGTCAGGTACCATCATATTCTTAATCCCAAGACGGGATATCCTGTTAGAGAAACCATCTCCACTACAATTATTGCACCGGATGCCATGGACGCAGATGCCTTTTCAACAGCTGCTTTTATATTGGGATCAGAGTTCTCTGCGTTTCTATTTCCGGTTTTGGGAGGACAGGGGCTGTTTGTAAATGCTCAAAACGAGCAAACGCGTACTGAAGGTTGGGCATTTTTTAAGGAAAAACATTAATGCACCATCTCAAAACACGCTATAAAGAAAATCAGTGGAAACTTTTTAAACAACGCGATATCTACCTGTATGCATTACTCTGTTTTTTTCTTGTTGTTGCCGTTTATTTTGGATATACCTCTTCCAACGGGAGTATGATCGAAGTCAGGATAAGAGGAAGTATTCAGTATCGATTTTCTCTTGAAGAGACCGGAACAAAAATAATTGAAAATAATGGCAAAAAGCTGATGGAATTGTTAATAGACAAGGGAGATGTCCGAATCATTAACTCTCAGTGTCCTTTGCATTTATGCGAAAGGGGAAGTTTGATACAATCAGGTGTGCTGGTCTGTGTTCCACAGAAAGTGATTATTACAATTGCAGACCAAAAGGACCCGGTTCAAAATTCGGACGGTATAGACTTGATTACTGGATAGAAGGAGAATGAATATCACTCAAGAAGAAAAGTCGTTTTCATCGCTGAAATTAACTTATTTATCCGTTTTAACAGCGGTTGCCATTAGTATTGGTATTTTGGAATCCGTTATACCCCCCCCGATTCCATTGGCAGGTTTTAAGTGGGGATTTTCCAACAGTATTATCTTAATGATATTAATACTCATGGGAGAAAAAGAGGCATTTACAGCTGCTGTATTGAAGGTGATTATCTCAAACTTCTTAACGGGAAGGTTTTTGGGTCCGTCTTTTTTTTTGGGACTTGGCGGATCGCTGAGTTCTGTTTATCTGATGTCAATACTGATGAAAAGTAAATTTGGTTTAATAGCTGTGAGTGTATGGGGTTCATTTGCCAGCAACCTGATTCAATTATTGTTGGCTGCGACACTTTTTATAGGCTCTTTAAAGGTCTTTTATCTGTCGGGCTACATTATCGGAGTTGGTATTTTTACAGGATTTTTAAATGCCATCATCGCTTATGGGGGGATAAAATGGATGAAACAAATCGATATACTGTCATAATGGCTTCTGGATCACCCAGAAGAAAGGAACTGATGAAGCGGTTCCCATTGAACGTGATTTATGAGTCTCACAGACTGGATCAAGAGATAGCGGATGAAGTTGAAAGCAAATACGAGCAGGAAATTGTTGTGGATATTGCCTTAAAAAAACTTCGATCCATGTATGATTTGTTTAAAAAACCTGAAACCGTAATTATTGCCGCCGATACCATGGTTTTTTACAAAGGCAGAATATTGGGAAAACCAAAATCAATTGAAGAAGCCGAACAAATGTTGCAGATGCTCTCAGGTCAATGGCATGAGGTTTACACCGGATGTGCACTTTCTGTTACCGAAAAAACAGGCAAAGACCATGAGATTAAATTCTGGGAAAAAACCAGGGTAAAATTCAGAAAGGTTCCTCGGTCATTTATCAGGCATTATTGTGCCACTGAAAAGCCTTTGGATAAAGCAGGTTCTTATGGCATTCAGGATGAAGGCGCCTTTTTGGTTGAAAAGATTGCCGGTGATTATTACAACGTGATGGGATTACCTATCGGAAGACTTTGGGAATTATTATTGGATTTTGAGGTTATCCATCTATGATCATGCCCCGGGAAAAACTCTTGAAATATGGAGCGGGAAGTTTGACGGTAGATGAACTGATTGCCATCCTTTTGAGAACGGGTACTTCTCAAATGAATGTTTTAAAAGTGTCTGAATCGTTATATTCCAACATGGATCATTCTTTGTATAAATTGCAACAGGCACCTCTGGAAGATATAAAAAAAACCAAGGGAATGGGTGAAGTGAAGGCAATTACTTTAAAGGCTTCATTGGAACTGGGTGTAAGATTATATCGGGAATTGGTTTTGGAAAAGAAGAAAATCAAGAAGCCTTCAGATATATTCAGAATGTGTTTGGATATGTCTTTTTTTGATCAGGAGACGGTGAGAATAATTTCCGTGGATTCAAAGTCTAACGTTATCTCGGTAGAGGATATTACCAGGGGGACCGCTAATGCCTCGTTAATTCATCCCAGAGAGGTTTTCAAACCAGTTATTTCTAATTCAGCGGTTAGCTTCGCAGTTGTTCATAACCATCCCTCCGGGGATCCCACTCCCAGTGATGCAGATCGAGATATAACAGGCAGGCTTAAGGACTGTTCAAAGATAATGGGAATTGATATAATTGATCACATTATTATTGGTAAAGGAAGATTTTACAGCTTTACCTTGAAAAAAGAGTTGCATGGAGGTGTATCTGAAAATGCCGGACAACAATCAGGGCTTAGAAAAATTGCGGAAGCTTAAAAGGGAAATAGAAAAAGATCTGGAGAAAAAGACCGGTAAAAAGAGACAAAGCGATGAAACAAAGAAAAAACTCTCCCTTTCTGATGATCTTAGAAAACGTTTGACAGAGAGTAAATCGTCAAATGTTGCTACTGAAGAGATCAAGACAGTCATTGATATCGAAAGATATTTATCCGACCTTTCTTTGACTGATTTAAAGGGGTTGTTAAGAAATAATATAGAAAAGGATAGAAACATCGGTACAAAAGAAAACTTAAAAGGGTTATTGGATATTTTAGGTAAGAACCTAAAGAGTGCCGATGAGAAATTTACCACATTAGTCAAAAACGTAAAAAAAGATTATACATTTTTCAATTACTTTCTGACAAAAGTACTTTTGGGAAAAGAAATTAACTTGGAAATGAAGGCCTTTTACAAGAATTTTCAGGATTCTGTTTATCCCTTTTTGTTAATCATCTTTTATACCGTTTTTAAAACCGGTTCATATGCCTCTTTAAAGAGTATCCTTCGAGTAGTGGAAAGGAATGATCAGGATTTGCTCCCTGAACTAATAGCGGCTATGATCAAGCATGATTATATGAGCGTTTCAAAGGCAACAGGAGCGATTTACCGACAGAATCAATTCAAAGATTTTCAAAATATTGCCAGTGCTTTACCTTATCTTTTGAATGCTGATGATGAATCCCATAAACGGGTTATCAACGCTTTGGAAAAGAAAAAGCATCACAGATGTTCCCAAATCTACCGTGAATATATAACAAAAGAGGAAATTAACACAGATAAAACACTTTCTGAATGTCCCATGGGTATGTTCGTCCTGGCTAAGAAATTACTGAGAAATGGTCAGATTCAAGAAGCTAAGGATATTTCAAAAGAATTGGTCAGAATGAAAGATCCCCATGGTATTCTGCTTCAGTCCAGTATGATTTATGCCTCAAAAGATGAGGCGACAGCGTACAGGGTTTGGTACGAATTGCTGAAATCTTACCAAACCGTTATGTTTGCTTGGGAATCAGGAGTACAAACTCCATTCAAAGGTCTGGGACTTGACAGGGGTTCCAGAAGTATCCGATTGGAAGAATTCCAAATACCCGATAACATCGCAACATTCAAAGCACAGATTGGAAAAAGATTGAATCAAAATACAGATTTTGAAATCTTCTTATATCCCTTTGAAGAATTAAGAGCGCTTTTTTCGCCTTATTCTTGTCAGCTTTATTACAGTATAAATTAATGGAAGGCGGTGCTGAACGTGAGCATACTGCAACCAATGGAATCAATGATTCACGATATGGATGAATGGGAGTTGACGGTCAAAAATCAGGCGCCCATCGTTTTTTCCGGGATTTCTTTTTTAGAAGATTGCTCTAATAACCTCGAACTGGATATGATAACGGCATATACTCCCGGTGATTTTTTGGTGAATGAAACGGAAATCTTAAAATTAAAAGGGTTTTTAAGTTCTGTTATGGTGTTCAAGGAAGAATTGTTAAATCAATGGTCTAATTTATTGAATATAAGTACCATTTTGTACCGGATGAAAATCGCAGTAGCTAAAAACTCCCCCGGTATGAAGATCGTTGTTCGTAATTTACCGGATATGATATACAATACCGTATATTTGAACGAAACAATAGAGGATGCCGCTTGTATTTGCTGGCCTATGGCAGTAACCGATGGGATCATTCATCAGCCTATTTGGAAGCGTTATGTTGACATCAAACAGGCCATCGATTCTTTTAAAAAAAGATTGTACCCCGGTATGAAAATTTTACTGGAATGTGATAATATATCCGACAGTATTGAGGCAATGAAAAACGGTGCGGAGGGCATTATTCTCAGAAACATGAGGGAAGATATTGTAACCGAAATCTCAAAGACCATCAGAGAACGGTTTAAAAAGGTTTACATTGAGTATATGGGAGATGTTCGCCTTTCAAATATAGAAGGTTACGGCAAAAGTGGCATTGATGCTATTGGAATCGATGACATAACCTATTTGTTTGGAAGGGCAAATCTTAAAGTTGAAATCAAACGTATTAGCAATCTGAGGCATAATGGATAATCAAAAACAAAAGCCCCTCGTTTTATTTTTAGATGCGGCAACGCCTTTATTTTATATTGCAATTAAACACATGGAAAAAGGGCTTGTGGCTCAACGACATTATAACCATACGGAGCTAAAAGGTGAGGCTTTAATGTGGGAAGTAAAAAGCATTTTAGAGAAAAACAGCCATACTGTAAATGAGATAGCCTATTTATGCACAACAAAGGGTCCGGGTTCTCTAACGGGATTAAGAATTTCAATGAGTTTGCTAAAAACCATGGGGCAAATTTTAAAGATTCCCATTGTATGTATCCCAACCCTTTACGCTTTGGAACGCTCTTACGTTTCCGGTCTCGAATCCGATGAGTTGGTTATGATGACTTGTTTGACTGCCAGAAAAAACAGTTTTTATGTCAGATTCTCAGGTAATAAAGAAGACGATTTTAAACAGTTTTCTACTGAAACACTCTGTGAAAAGGCAAAAGATGTTAATATATTACTGTGGCCATCAGGGTCTGTTCCTTTAGATGTTTGTGATAAAAGACAAGTGAATTCCGTCATAGTTAGGCTAAGTCCTGAGGTAATTTTTGGCTTGTGCGCGTTTAAATACCAGAATAAAGAATATGTTGACTATATTGAATGTCAACCGGAATATGCTGGTAAATCAGTTGCAGAAAAGAATTTTGAAAAAAAGTGAACCGTATTATGTGATATAATTTTTTTATCTTGGAGAAGAAAATCATTTAACCGAGAGGGAGGGTCTAAATGAAAATAGTAAATCCCCTGGGAGAAATTACTGTACATATAAACGTTTTAAAACACCTTGTCTATCAATCTCTGCTTGAGTGTTACGGATTAGTCAAAATGGATGATGTCAACATCATCTCAAAGTACCTTGGTGGGGAAGAAAAGGGGATTCATATCAGAGATGACGAAGAAGGCATATTTATCGATGTTTATCCTGTTATCTCCTATGGAATGAAAATTGATCAGGTTGCATTGAATGTACAGGAATATGTGAGTTATAAATTTGATGAGATGCTGGGGATGAAACCGGTGGAGATCAACATTCACATATTGGGGATAAAACTCGATTAGATTGAATTTTCCTTGGAGAAAGAGGTGTTAAAATTGGATAATAAGCCTTCGAAGGTCGATGCTTTGTTTTTAAAGAATGGATTTAAAAAAGCCTCCGAAGTATTAGTGGCCCACAGAGATGAATTAAACGCTTTAAATGTCTTCCCTGTGCCTGATGGAGATACGGGGCATAATATGTCCGCATGCGTTTTGGAAGCTTGCAGAGAGCTGGATAAAATAAAATATGATTCGATTAAAACCGTTTCAAATGCCATCAAAAATGGTACATTAATGGGAGCACGAGGGAATTCAGGTGTTATTTTATCCCAGATTTTCAGTGGTTTTTTTGAAATTGTTCTTAAGAATGACAGGATAGACATTCCGATTTTTGTCAAAGCCATGAAACGGGCAAACGAAGTGGCTACCGGTGCCGTAATGAAACCCGTTAAAGGAACCATCTTAACCTTGATAGAAGATTTAGCCAATTACACGTCCAAACACCAGGATGATTTTCTGGATTACAAGCATTTACTGGACATGTTAACGAAACGGGCTTTCAGAGTGGTTGAAAAGACCCGAGAAATGATGCCAAAACTAAAACAGGCAGGAGTTGTAGATGCCGGTGCGAAGGGATTGGCTTATATATTTGAAGGATATTATAAATACGCTTCCGGAGATACAAAAATTACCATTGAGAAGAAAGGCGAAATGCCGCAAATAAAAACTGAGGCAGAAATTGTTGCCGAGGAATTAACTTATCAATATTGTACAGAATTTATGGCCAGAATTTTTTCTGGAGTAGAGGAAGACGAAATTGAATCTCTGAAAAAAAACCTGAATCGCATAGGAGATTCCATGGTTTTGGTTCATAATTCAGATATTTTAAAAGGGCATATTCACACAGATCATCCAGGCAGGGTGTTTGAGTATGCCCTTAAGTATGGTGAACTGATCAAAGTCAAAGTGGATAATATGAAAGAGCAGCACAAAGAAGTCTTGTTCAAACAGCAGGCACAAGATGAAGAATCAGTCGATGATTTGGAAACATTTGATGAAACAGAATTCGTGCCTGAAGAAAAAGATCTTTCCATAGAACCAACTTCGGAAAAAAAGAGTTATGCGTTTGTAGCAGTTTCCCCAGGCGAAGGGATCTCTAAAATTCTTCATGAAATGAATGTGGATAATATCGTGTTTGGCGGGCAAACGATGAATCCGTCAACAGCTGACATTGCCAATGCCATCGACAAGATAGAGGCGGAAAATGTATTCATCCTTCCAAATAACTCTAATATTATTATGGCTGCAGAAAGCGCTGCAAAAATGAAAGAAAGCGATACAAAACATATAGAAGTTCTTCCTACAAAATCTGTGCAGGAGGGTTTGGCCTGTATTATCGCATTTGTAGAAAGTGCCTCTCTTCAGGAAAATTTGGAATCTATGGAAGATGCCTTGAAAGAAGTTCTTTCAATTTCTGTTACACATGCCGTTAGAGATTCGGAGATTAACAGTGAAACAATAACAGAAGGAGAATTTCTGTTTTTTGCAGGCAAAAATTTACTGGCGCATACAGATACTTTGGAAGATGCTGTTTGTAAAGGGTTGGAACAGATTGATATGGAAGACTATGAAATCATGACTATTTTTTATGGTGAAGATGTACAGGAAGAATTTGTTAATCAATTAAGTGAGAGATTGCAGGAAAAATATGAGGATCTTGAAATCAGTATATACAATGGAGGTCAAGCGCATTATCCGTTTTATATATCACTTGAATGAGGTCTTGACGCATGAACAAAAAAGAAAAGCTGGTTCTGATTGCATTAGCTTGTGTATTTTTTCTGGGTGTGGTATTCAGTATTAAAGATTTAAACGTTCCGGTTATGAACACGCAGGAGAAGCAAGCATATCAACAACAGACTGAAGCGTTAAAAACCGGGTTGATCGATATTAACACAGCTAACAGTATGGAGTTGCAACTTTTAAAGGGGATCGGTTCAACCAAAGCTGAAGCAATTGTCAAATACAGGGAAACAAGCGGTATTTTTTCAAAAAAAGAAGACATCATGAATGTTCCCGGGATAGGACCAGCAACTTTTGAAAAGATAAAGGATAGACTCCAAATCACAGAAGATTATTCAGAAGTTGGAAACCAGCAGGATTCTATTTTCAATGAAAATGTAATTGATATTAATCGGGCATCCCAGTCGCAATTGGAAAGCTTGCCCGGGATAGGATCCGTTAAGGCCAGAAGTATTGTTGAATATCGGGAGTTAAATGGTGAATTTCAGGATATATCTGATCTAATCATGGTGAATGGAATTGGGGAAAAGACACTTGAAACAATAAAGCCTATGATCATCATAAGCAATTAAAAAGGAAGAAATCATCTTTAGGAGGGCTATAAATGAAAAAAAGAACCATTATCACAACT
>CAYOFT010000011.1:0-31549 GCA_964403295.1 uncultured Thermotogaceae bacterium
CCGGCTCCTTAGCCAATTCGGACACGCCTCCTACCAAACGAATGGTATTATATCACATAATGTTTCTATTTATTATTACTGTAGCCTCCGATTCTTATCTCGCCACCTTCAAGAACAAGTATGGCTTTTTCGTAATCTCTGTTTGCGTAAAATTTTCTGTCTCGAATGGTTATTTCCGTACCTGCGTAAAGTAGGTTTTTAGCAATAATCTTAGCACCAGACACCATCAATTCAATTTTTTTCTCTGTTTCAGAAAGTTCGTGTTTTAACTTGGGGATTTCAACATTAAGATTATTGATGGTTTGTACACTTTTTAAAAGCATATCCAATTTATCTTTTGGGAATTGATTCTTTAACTTCTCTCTTAAAGTTTTAAGCTTTTTTACAATCAACTGAAGTTTACGGACATTTTCTTCATCAATTTTGATTTGTGATTGCAACAGGGTTATTTTTTCCCTTAATGAAGGGTCAATTCCAACTTCAACACTGGTTTTAAGATTCATATTTGATCCGATTTGATTAGCGATCAGTTCATGTCCGGATGATGCATAGCCACCAACCAGTTCACCGGGTCGTCCCTCAATTTTCAATGAGTTTTTAGCCTTTAAAGTTGAATTAACAGAAGCAGATTCGATGATGATATCTCTTCCTGCTTCAAATTCTGCGTTTTCAGCGAAACGAACTTTAATATCTCTACCAGCTGATAAAAAGGCTTTTCCGCGGCCTTTAATACCCGCTTGGACTTCAATGTCCCTACCAGCAACAAGAGTTGCAGCTTCTACAATATCATTTACTTTGATATCTTCTCGCGCTTTTACGATAAAACCTGGTTTAACAGTTCCTTCTATAATAACAGTTCCTTCAAAGTCAATGTTACCAACACCGGCATCAAGTTCTCCAGTGATAATGAGAATCTGATCAACATTAATCTTATCTTTTTCAAATCTTAAAATACCTTCTTTTAAAGATACAAGTTTTGTCTCCTCGGGATCAACAATGGTATTTTCTCCCTGAAGTTTTTTTAAACTCGTATCTTTTGGTTTTTTAGGCATGATTTGCTTACCGTATACATCAATGCCTGGTTCACCTTCTTGTGGCGGAATTCTTTTTGCCACTAAAAGTCCCTTTTTCACTAGGAAGTTTTTGTAAACATTACCATGAATTCTTTCCACTTTTCCTGAAGAATATTTTTTTAACTTTTCAAAATCAAAGTTATAAACGATTTCTGCATCATGAGATTCTTTCGGCGGAACCCCTTTAGCAAAAAGAACGGGAACGTCAGGTGTATTCATCTCTATGAAACGTTCAATGGCTGATTCATCTATGCCATATTTAACCTTCCAGATTGTAAAAGCTTGATCTACCTCTTCGCGTGTGATAGGTTTGTCATAACCTTCGATCGGTCTATACACAAGAAACGCGTTTAGATTGGTTGCATCCGTTTTTACTTCAATCCTGTTGGCCATTACTATACACCTGCCTTTTTTGCTTAATGATTAATATTCATCAAGCTCTATTCTCATCTCCGTTATTGCTTCGAGCATCTGTTCGGGTGGAATAAGACTACCGTCCACACGACTAAGAAGCCTTAACAGCTTCTTCTGTTTGTTGAGTCTTGATACTTCCTGAAAGATTTGTCCCAAATTCAATTCCGCTACCAAGACAGCGTCAACTTTTTGTAGGAGTTTGACAAGACGGGCATTGGGAAACGGCCAAATGGTTATCGGTCTGAACAAACCAATTTTCATGCCATCTACTCTCGCCAGTTTTACTGCACGCTTTGCTGCACGAGCAGCTGTTCCATATGCTATGATCAGTATTTCTGCATCTTCCGTCATGTACTCTTCATATGCTGTTATTTCATCCCGGTGCATTCTTATTTTCTTATCCAATTGCCTAAGAAGTTTTTCAGCCATGCCTGAACTGCCCATAGGGAATCCGGTCTCATCGTGTACAAGTCCCGATACATGAAATTTGCTTTTTCCCATACTCATCAACGGCGTTGTTGTGTCATTAACACTTTCAAATGGGTGGTAAATTTCCTCGTCTTCTAAATCCTCACCGGATAATCGGGGTAGTATAAATTTGGGATCAATTTCAGGAATTTCAAAACTTTCTCTCATATGACCCAAGGTTTCATCCATAAGGAAAATAACAGGTGTTCTGAAACGTTCTGCAAGGAAGAAAGCCTTAATGATTAATGTATAGGTTTCTTTAACCGTACTTGGATAGAGGGCGATAATAGGATGATCTCCATGTGTTCCCCATTTTGCCTGCATAATATCACCTTGTGATATTCTTGTTGGCATTCCGGTACTTGGTCCTCCACGCATCACATTTACGAAAACACATGGTGTTTCTGTCATAGAGGCATAACCAATAGCTTCCTGCATGAGTGAAAAGCCGGGGCCGCTGGTTGCAGTCATTGATTTTGCCCCTGAAAGAGAGGCACCAATAATCGAACAAGCACTGGCGATCTCATCTTCCATTTGTATAAATTTGCCGCCAACTTTTGGAAGTTCCTCTGCCATTGTTTCAGCGATCTCAGTAGCAGGCGTTATGGGATACCCACCAAAAAATCTACATCCTGCTTCAATTGCACCGAGTGCACAAGCTTTATCTCCTTGCATGAGAACATAATCGCCGGCTTTATACATGATCGTCCTCTCCTTCCTTTTCTATAATATCTATTGCAAAATCAGGACATAATCGTTCACATTGTCTGCATCCGATACAAGCCTTTTCATCTGCAACCAGCGGAGCATTTCCCTTTCCTTTTCTCAGGGCTTGGGTCGGACAGACGGTATAACAGATTCCGCAAGCTTTACAAAGGTCATAGTTGATCTTAACAACATAATGTTTCTTTTGGCTCACCAATTCTTGACACCTCCAGAATGATATTGATTGGCATATTTTTTTATCAAATCATAGTGTGACTCCACATCCCCAAATAGCAAAAAAACCTTATTATTTAATCTTACCATAAGGAGTTTAAAGAGACAAAATTTATTTATATTTATTTTATGAACTGCTAAAGGATAGAGTTGTTTTTTATAGATAATTCCGCCTTCAACTGGATCAAAAAAAACGGAGCTGAAAAAAAGTTCATATAGATATACTAACGAAATGAAAAGTGCAATAATTTTGAACATATTCATTAAAGGTAAAAAATGCAGATATATAGTAAAAAAGAAGATAATTACAGCGTGTAACACAAAACTCAAAGGCAAATTGTTTCACTCCAAAAAAATAAAAAAGCGCGAAAAACGCGCTTTATTTAAATAGCCCTCTTGACCTTTCCGGCTTTAAGACATTTTGCACAAACTTTAATTCTTTTTTTCTGCCCATTCTCATCTAATATTTTCACAGATTGCAGATTTGGTTTCCACGTTCTTCTTGTTTTAATATTTGAGTGACTGACACTATTACCGGTAGTGGTTCCTTTACCACATACATCACATTTCCATGCCATAACCGATTCCTCCTTTCAAAAACTTTTTCTATTTTACGAACGCAATTATACCAATACCGTCCGTATTTTTCAAGGTTAATCGAGAAGTTACTGAAAATTAAAGGAAAATTATTATATTTTGCTAAATACCAAACAAAAAGAATTGATTTTAGCCGGGTGATTATATCAAAAGTTTTAAAGAAAATCAATTGTCTGCATTTGTTCTATAGCATATTGAGTATTACATCATTGTTGAATGTGGTATATTTATAAAATTAAGGATTCTATGCTGGTAGGTGATGGATATGATAGTAATGAAATTTGGGGGAACTTCCCTCTCAGATGCTGAAGGCATCAGAAGAGTAGCCCAAATTGTTGTAGAAGAAAGTGGAGATGTCGTTGTCTGTTCTGCTTTTTCCGGAATAACCAATGCACTTCTGGAAGCTGGAATAACAGCAGCTAATGGTGATAATTCTTATAAAAGGGTGTATAAGGATATTGTCCAAAGACATCAGAATGCAATCAAAACCTTATTACTTGATACCGAAAGTGATCTGTTAATTGAGGTTGATGAGATTCATAAGGAGTTGGAGAAGTTACTGGAAGGTGTTTTTTTAATAAGGGAATTTTCATTAAGGACAAAAGATTTAGTGATGAGTTTTGGTGAAAAAGTATCAAGTCGTCTATTGACAAGTTTTCTTAAATTAAAGGCAATACCAGTTCGATTTTGTGATTCAAATCAATTGATTTATACAGACAATGAATTTGGAAATGCAAGGATTAATGCAGCATTATCTTCTGAAAGAATTTTGGAACAATTGTCACCTGATAAAAAAACAAAAAAAATAATTCCTGGTTTTACCGGTAGAAATGATGATGGTGTTATTACTACTCTGGGAAGAGGTGGTTCTGATTTGACGGCTACCTTTATTGGTTCGGTTTTAAAAGCTGACGAAGTTCAAATTTGGACGGATGTTAACGGTTTCATGTCTGCTGATCCAAATAAAGTCAAAGATGCCTTTAGTTTGGATGTGTTGAGTTATGATGAAGCACTAGAATTATCATATTTTGGGGCTAAGGTATTACTGCCTCATTCCATTCGACCGGCAAAAGAAAAGAATGTGCCAATCGTTATTAAGAATACCTTTGATAAGGCTTTTATTGGAACAAGGGTTTCAAAAAAAACAGTTCCATTAATAGATTTCGCAAAAGGGATTACTTCTATCGATTCTATCTCGCTTATCAACATTAAAGGGAGTGGTATGGTTGGAGTGCGTGGGATCTCCGCCAGAATATTCAGAACATTGGCTGAAAATGATATTAACGCCATATTGATCAGTCAGGCTTCATCGGAACAATCTGTATGTGTTGCTGTACAACCTGAAGTAACATCAACTGCATGTAATAGCCTTCGAAACGAATTTCAATTGGAAATGATGACAAAGATGATTGATGAGATTGAAGTTGATCCTAATCTTTCGATTGTTGCTGTGGTTGGGGATAAAATGAGAAATACTCCTGGAGTTGCCGGGAGGATTTTCAACGCTTTTGGCGAAAATGGTGTAAATGTTGTAGCAATCGCTCAGGGAGCGTCTGAGCTTAATATTTCCATTGTGATCAGTAAAGCAGATGAGGAAAGGGCTTTGAACAGTCTTCATAATGCCTTTTTCACAAAAAGGAGAGTTCTCAATCTTATTCTAGCCGGGAAAGGGCTTATTGGAACCGAATTAATTGAGCAACTTAAAACAACAATGCAGTCTTTTTTGAATGAAAAGGGAGTAGAACTTCGGGTAATTGCCATTCTTGATTCAAAAAAAATGTTGTTTGAACCTGATGGGATTCATTTGAAGGATTGGAAGGAATCATTGCTTCATTCCACAATAGCATCAGATATGCCACAACTGTTTAAATTGATTAAAACAAATAATATCATCAATACGGTTTTTATAGACTGTACTGCCAGTGAACAAATTAGTGATTCATATTTTGAGTTGATGGAGAACAGAATATCCGTTGTTGCGGCTAACAAGATTGCCAATACAAAACCAATGAAAATTTATGAGAAACTGAAACAAACTGCCAATCAACACAAGGTTCATTTCCTTTATGAAACAAATGCAGGTGCAGGATTACCAATTATTGACACTATTCGAAATTTAAAGGATACCGGAGATGAAATCAAGAAATTTGAGGCGATTCTGTCAGGAACCATTAGCTTTATTTTTAACCAATTATCTGAAGCTGAGAGATTCAGCGATATTGTAAAAAAAGCAAAGAAAATGGGTTATACTGAACCAGATCCCAGGGTTGATCTTTCAGGAATTGATTTTGCAAGAAAAATATTACTGCTGGTAAGAGAATCAGGAACAAATATGGAATTTGAAGACATAGCCATTGAACCCCTGATGTCATTTTGTTCCTCAGAAGAAGAGTCTGTGGAGGAATTTTATCAGAAGCTGAAGCTGGAAGATGTAAGATACGATAAGCTGGTTAAAAAAGCAGCAGAGAAAAATCATGTTATTCGCTGGATTGGAAATTTTGAAGATGGAAAGGCCTCGATCAAACTGGAATCGATAAGTAATGAGCACCCATTTTATTCTTTAAAAGGAACGGATAATATTATCGCTATTTATACAAAAAGATATGCAAACCCTCTTGTGATAAAAGGGGCTGGAGCAGGAGCAGAAGTTACAGCGGGGGGGGTTATGTCAGATGTTTTCAGAATAGCAAATGCCATGAATAAACGGTGGGATTATTAATGAGATATGCAAAAGCAATAGGAAAGGCAACAGTAGCCAATATTGGGTGTGGTTTTGATATTTTGGGGTTTTCAGTTGATTGTTTATATGATGTTGTGACAATTCATCATTGTTCAGATTTTCAAGGGGTGAAACTACAAGTTCTCAACAATGACAAATTACCAAAAGATCCGGATAAAAATACCGCTGGATTTGCTGTTAATGAATATTTAAAACAGTTTCATCTTACAAAACACGGTTTACTTGTTGAATTGGACAAACGATTACCCCTTGGTAGCGGAATGGGATCCAGTGCTGCCAGTTCAGCAGCGGCCTTGTTGGCAGTTAATGCTATCTTTGATCATTTGGCGACTACGGAGGAACTTTTTCAAATTGGATTAAGGTGTGAGGAATTGGCTTGTGGTTCAGCTCATGGTGACAATATCGCCCCTGCTATCTTTGGCGGGGTTACGCTAATCAAACATTCTGATCCCATGAAGGTTCTTCCATTACCCGTCCCTGATGGACTTTATTTTTTGTTGATACATCCTGAAGTAGAAGTGAATACACAAAAAGCCAGAGCGGTTCTTCCTAAAGAAGTAGCACTTACTCTAGCCGTAAAACAGTGGTCAAATATTGGTTCATTGATAACTGGTTTTTGTCTAAAAGATAAGATGTTAATCCGAGATTCTTTAAGTGATTATCTCATTGAAGAAAAAAGAGCTGCCTTTATCCCTTGTTTTTATGAGATGAGGGAGATCGCCTTAAAAAACGATGTGTTTAATCTATCCATTTCGGGATCCGGTCCTACAGTCTTTTCGTTTTCAGATAGTTACGATAAATTGCAGACTGAGAAAAAGGAAATTGAACAGTTATTATTTGAAAATGGTATTAAATGCCAATCATATATTTCCCTTTTAAATAATAAGGGAAGCTATGTCCAGAGTTTGGAGGAATAATACATGAAGTATTACAGCACAAAAAATAAGAATCTAATGACTGATTTAAAAACAGCTGTTACGAAAGGGATGCCTTCTGATGGTGGCTTGTATATGCCAGAAGATATTCCGCAAATAGCGTTGCCTGTTTTATCAAAATTTCAGAATATGCCAATCAATGATATTGCCAAAATCGTTTTAAAAAAATTCGTTGATGAAGATCTAAATCAATCAGATTTTGAAGAGATTGTAGACGATGCTTTGAATTTTGATACGCCTTTGGAAACAATAACTGATAATATTTCTGTCCTGGAATTATTTCACGGTCCGACACTTGCTTTTAAAGATGTTGGTGCTAGATTTATGTCGAGGCTACTCTCTAAACTGATCAAAAATGATAAGCAGGAGATTAACATTGTGGTAGCGACTTCCGGAGATACAGGAAGTGCAGTTGCAAGTGGGTTTTCCAACGTTGAGGGGATTCAGGTTTTTATCTTATATCCTTCAAAAAAAATAAGCGATATCCAAAAAAAACAAATTACCACTTATGGTCATAATATTCATCCTTTAGAAATTCTAGGTACTTTTGATGATTGTCAAAGAATAGTGAAACGATTGTTAATAGACAATCAGGTTAACAAATACCACAGCATCACAACGGCCAATTCTATTAATATTGCCCGATTACTGCCGCAGGTAGTTTATTATTTTAAAGGTGTTTCGCAATTAAGAGAATATGAAAAGCTTTATGTTTCTGTTCCAAGCGGGAATTTTGGGAATATGTGTGCAGGAATCATTGCCAAAAAAATGGGAGTAAAAATATCTAAGTTTATTGCAGCGACAAATATCAATGATGTTGTACCCCAATATCTTATGACGGGTGAGTATCTTCCCAAGCCATCTATTAGCACTTTGTCCAATGCAATGGATGTAGGCGATCCAAGTAATTTCGAACGTATTATGGATCTTTACCATCACGATTATAAAATGATAAAAGCTGATATCCTAGGGTTGGTGTTTACGGATGAACAAACAAAGACAAAGATAAAAGACGTATTTCAAAAACATCATTATTTGTTGGATCCACATGGAGCTGTAGGATTTTTAGCCCTGGAAGAAGTGCTTAAAAAAAACTCTCATAAACCGGATATCAAAGGGATATCTTTAGAGACAGCCCATCCTTCAAAATTTCAGGAACATATGGAAAAAATTATCGATCAACCTATAGAAATTCCTCCCAGGTTGAAGGAAAGACTGTCATTAAGCGAGAGTTTCGAGATTTTGCCAAATGAGTATGAAAAAATAAAAGCATACTTTTTGGATGTGTGTCATTGAAACGGCTTAGTAAACAGATCATACTTGACATTTTCAAGAAAAAGCACCGCTTTATATGTTAAAATAAAGCAAAAGAGTATAGAGGAAAGATTTTATGACTAAACTGAAGATGGAAAGGCTCCCGGAAGAACTGAGAAAAACCTTGGGGCATTTATTCAAAAACTACACAGAAGAAGAATTAATCAGTGTTGTTGAAGCGTATGAATACGCTAAGATTTGTCATTCCTCACAAATCAGGAAATCCGGAGAACCTTATATCAACCATCCTTTAAATGTTGCATTGATTCTTGCTGAATTAAACTTAGATATTACCAGTATAAAAGCGGGTCTTTTACATGACGTTGCTGAAGATACGAATGCTACCCTTGCTGATATAAGAATGAAATTTGGTGAGGAAGTTGCTCATATCGTTGACGGTGTAACAAAGATAGATAAGATTGATATTTCAAAAACCAACATCGACAAAAAGGCTGAAACCATACTCAAGATGTTTTTTGCTATGGCTCAGGATATCCGCGTTATCTTAGTGAAATTGGCTGACAGACTTCATAACATGCGTACGATTGATTCTATGCCTAGATTAAAGCAGGAAGAAAAATCAAAAGAAACCTTTCAAATCTTTTCTCCAATTGCACACAGGTTGGGGATTCATTCTCTAAAATGGCAGCTTGAAGATTTGGCTTTTAAACATCTTTATCCCAACGAATATGAAAAAATAGCCGATATGGTTGACGAAAAAAGAGCTAACCGTGAATTGATTACCGAAGAGTATAAAAGCCTTTTGCAGTTATCACTGGCACGACAAGGGATCAACTGTGATATTTCAGGAAGAGAAAAGCATTTTTTCAGTATTTGGCAAAAGATGACAAAGAGGAGTAAGGCCTTTGATGAAATATACGATCTCATAGCCCTAAGGGTTTTAACTGAAACTGAACGGGAGTGTTATTATGTTATGGGTTTGGTGCATAACCTTTGGAAACCCATACCCGGAAGGGTAAAAGATTACATTGCTACCCCAAAATCAAATGGGTATCGTTCACTGCATACAACGGTTATCACACATCGTGGAGAGCCTCTGGAAATTCAAATCAGAAGTAAAGAAATGCATAATGAAGCTGAATATGGGTTGGCTGCTCATTGGATTTATAAAGAAGGAAAGATGTCAAAATACCAGCAGAATTGGTTAAAAAAACTGGTGGAGTGGCATCAGGATTATAAACAGGGATATACCGGGTTTAAGGATTTTCAAAACGAACTACAAGTTGAAGAAGTTTACATATTCACTCCTAAAGGAGAGGTGAAACACTTACCGGCAGGTGCAACGACCATTGATTTTGCATATTCCGTTCATACTGAGGTGGGGCATCATTTTGCAGGTGCGAAGGTAAATGGGAAAATCGTACAAAACAGTTATGAACTGAAGAATGGAGATATTGTTGAAATAATTGTCAACAAAAACAGAAGCGGTCCCAGTCTGGACTGGTTAAAATGGGCAAGATCATCAAGTACCCGGGCAAAGATCAGAAGGTTTTTTAAAAAGAGAGACAGTGATAGACTCATTGACTTGGGTAAAGATATTCTCAGGAAAGCATCGAAGCGTTTAAACCTTTCCATTGATGATATACTGGATTCAGAAAAATTAACTGAATTCCTTAATTTGAATCAAAATTTCACCGAGAATGACATTCTAATGAAAATCGGTGATGCTAATTATTCCCCTGAGCAAATCGTATCTCTTTTTGCTGAGGAAGAGGAAGAAGAACCCTTAGTAGTAGATGGGGAAAAAGTAAAATCAAAAAATACGGTATTTGTTAACGGTGAATCAGGAATAGATGTTAAGATAGCTCATTGTTGTAATCCGCTGCCGGGAGATAAGGTGGTTGGTATCATGAGCAAAAAGGGTATTACAATACATGCGGCAAGCTGTCCCAATGCTCAGGATGTCAAAGAAGGAGAGCTTGTTGATGTAAAATGGGGAGATACTGAAAATGAGTTTTATTTGGCCAGAATTGTACTGGAATCCTCAGATACATCGGGTAAGGTTTTAAAAGACATTATCCAAAAAACAAGAGAAAAGAACTTGAAAATGAAAGAGGTTAATACCACATTCAACGATTGGGACTATGTTGTTTATACAATTACCGTTTATGTGAGATCGGCTGGACAATTAAATGATATTATAGAATACTGGAAAGGTTTAAAGGGGATTTCCAGGGTATATAGAGCCAGGAGGAAATAATGCGAGCAGTTATTCAAAAGGTGAAAAATGCCAAAGTGGAAGTAGATGGAGAAATAACCGGGAGTATTGAGAAAGGATTGGCCGTACTGTTAGGCGTAACACATCAGGATCAAAATAGTGATGCACAATGGATTGCCTCAAAAATTGCGGGTTTAAGAATATTCGAAGATGAGAATCAAAAATTAAATCTTTCCGTTAAGGATATTAATGGTAAAGTGTTGTTGATCTCCCAGTTTACACTATACGCAGATGCCAGAAAAGGAAGAAGACCCTCATTTTCTGCTGCGGCTGGTTTGGAGCAAGCCAAAAACTTGTATCTGGTTTGTGGTGAAATGATTCAAAGTGAAGGAATTGAGGTAGCGTATGGTAAATTCCAAGAACACATGTCATTTTCATTGATTAATGATGGGCCAGTTACTATCTTATTGGATTCGGAGAAATTGTTTTGAAAGATCAGCTTTTACTTCATATCTGTTGTGCTCCCGATGCCACTACTGCTATAGAAAGGCTGCAGGATAAATTTACAGTCATCGGTTTTTTTTCCAATTCAAATATTCAGCCCATGGAAGAATATGAGAAAAGAAAAGAAGCTGTTTCTATTCTCAAGGACTATTATCATGTAGATATCATTTTTGGTCAATATGACGCTGTGAATTGGAAAAGGGAAATGAAAGGTTTAGAATATTTAAAAGAAGGTGCTGCAAGATGCAGAAAATGTATTTTTCTAAACCTTATTGAAACTGCAAAAGTTGCAAAGGAAAACGGAATCAGTTTTTTTACCACCTCATTGATGACCAGTCCGCATAAGAATGCTGAGTGGATAAAAAAAGCAGGTACTTTTATAGAAGAAAATATTGGGGTTTGTTATTATCATGAGGTGTTCAGAAAACGTGATGGGTTTTTAAACAGTGTGAAAAAAAGTAAAATAATCGGGTTGTATCGTCAGAATTATTGTGGTTGTGAGTTTTCGATATATAATAGAGATGGTGATATTTTATCAAGAGACGATTAGTAGAAGTGGAAATTCCAATCAATGTATCATTTGATTTGGATAAAACACTCAATTGCGGACAAACCTTCAGGTGGCACAAAAAAAACAATGAGTGGTTGGGTGTAGCTAATGGATCCGCACTGATTTTTGAAATGAATAAGAAGACTAATCTATTAAAGATTCAATCCAATTGCGAAGAAATTAATGGTGAAAATCTGGAAGATGCTGTTATTCATTATCTTGGCTTAAATGATTCGCTTCAAAGTATCAAAGGGAATGCATTAAGACAGGTTGAGAAATCATATCCTGATTTTGTTCCAAAATTTAATGAAATTGTTGACACGACAATTGGTATTCGGCTTTTAAGACAAGACCCCTGGGAGATGTTGGTTGAATATTTATTATCTACACAATCCAATATTAACACAATAAAAAAACGATGTGAGACGTTAGCCAGTTTTTTTCCTGAAAATCAGGTATATGTTGGTGAAGAAACTTTTTTCCTTTTTCCATCTATCGAACAATTAAGAAGATTGGAAGCGGATGAATTTCAAACTATGGGATTCGGATATCGTTCAAAATGGCTAAAAAATCTTATCGAGGCAATAGATATTAAAGAGTTTATCGCCATCAAAAATTTGCCATTAGAACAAAAAATAAACTTTTTAACCAGTTTCAACGGAATCGGTTTCAAAGTAGCTAATTGCGTATCGTTATTCGGTTTTTCCGATTTCAAAGCTTTTCCTGTGGATGTGTGGATATCAAGATTTTTAAATCAGTATTTTGGAGTAACTGGAAATGCAGAAAGCCTTATGGTAGTGGGACAAGAAGTATTTGGTGAATTTTGCGGATACATTCAGGAGTATATCTTCTACTACATCAGAACAAGTTGTGGTTAAAGACTACAGGGGGTAATTGATGGCAGATCTGTTTGTTTTTACTTTTAGTTCTAAAATTGATAATATCAGGGTTATAAGGTCTTCCTTAAAAACCTTCTTAAAACTGAAAAAAGTCTCTGATGCTGAAATTTTTGATACTGAGTTAGCGATTAATGAAGCCTTGGCAAACGTAATCGAACATACTTATAAATTCACAGTAGATGAGATTATTATTGTGAAACTCTTTTGGAATGATGAGAATAGGGAATGCATCTTTGAAATTCAGGATAAAGGTAAACCGATAGACGTGAATAAAATAGGTTCACGTGATCTAGATGATTTGAAGGATCATGGTTTGGGTGTATACCTGATGAAAAATATCATGAATGAAATTGAATACAGACCCATCAAAAATGGTAATATTTTATACATGAAAAAACAGTTTTCGGATGTGTCAAAATAATGTCCGTCGTTAATATTATTGGTGGCGGTCTGGCTGGTAGTGAATGTGCTTTATACCTTTCAAAAAGAGGGATAAAGGTTAGATTGTTTGAAATGCGTCCGTTAAAAATGACCCCTGTTCATCAAACAGAACTGTTTTCTGAACTGGTTTGTTCCAATTCCTTAAAATCTGAAATGATAGAAAATGCATCCGGAATGCTAAAAAAAGAGTTGATGCTGCTTCATTCTGATTTGCTTAATATTGCCTATCGCTGTCGGGTTAATGCTGGAAAAGCATTGGCTGTAGATAGAAATATGTTTTCAAAAATGGTTACACAGGCTGTAGAAGAAAATGTTGAAGTTGTCAGAAAAGAAATTCATGATATTCGTGAATTTGATCTGGAAAAGGATTACGTTGTTGTTGCTACAGGGCCGCTCACATCTGAATCACTTATGGCTTCATTGTTTTCTTTTCTTGATACTGAACAATTGTTCTTCTTCGATGCCATTTCTCCCATCGTTGATTCTGAAGCCATTAACAGAGAAATCGTTTTTTCTGGTGACCGATACGATCAATTTGATGAGAATAATCAGCCAAAAGCAGGTGCATATTTAAACTGCCCAATGGATAAAATAACTTATGAAGTATTTCGGGAAGCATTAATACAAGCTGAAGTTTTACCGGTGGAGGCGTTTGAACGAAAGCATCTATTTGAAAGATGCCAACCCATTGAGGAAATCGCCCGAAGTGGTGTTGATGCCATGAGATTTGGCCCCATGAAACCAGTGGGTTTGATTGATCCCAGAACCGGCAAAGAGCCATATGCTGTTGTCCAGTTAAGGAAAGAGAATAGCAGTGGGACAATGTATAATTTAGTTGGCTTTCAGACAAGATTGAAATGGGCAGAACAGAAAAAGATTATTCATATGATACCCGGTTTGGAACATGTGGATGTATTACGTTATGGAGTTATGCACCAAAACGCATACATCAACAGTCCGGTTCTATTATTGGAGGATTTTTCGTCAAAAAAATCCTCAAAGATTTATTTTGCCGGCCAAATAACAGGGGTCGAAGGCTATGTGGAATCTATTGCGTCAGGATATTTTGCTGGAATGAACATTTATCGAAAATTAAAAGGTTTGGAGAAAATCAATTTTCCTTTGGAAACAATGATTGGAAGTCTTTTCTATTATTGTACTCATGCTGAAGATTTAAAACCCATGTATGCAAATTTCGGATTATTGCCTGACTTAGTGGTGAGGGTTCCAAAAAAGAATAGAAGAGCTGAAAAATCAAAAAGAGGATTAAATGTCATAAAGGATTATATTGAAAAAAATAAACAGGAGTTGAGCAATGACAAAAAAGATGATATTTGAGGTATTGGATAAAGGTTTTATCGAGCTTGTAGATGTTATGGGAAGTGATCTTCGTGCGGTAGAGGCTGCCAGAGTGTCTTTTCAAAAAGGTTTGACAAATGAAGAAAGGGACAGAAAACTGATTGATTATTTAATGGAAAATGGGCACGAAAGTCCGTTTGAACACATTGTTTTTACCTTCAGAATTAAAGCACCCATGTTTGTGGCCAGACAATGGTTTAGGCATAGAATTTCCAGCTTTAATGAAATATCAGGTCGATATTCTGTGATTAAACACGAATTTTACTACCCTCAAAAGATGAGAAAACAGGATAAAATCAATAAACAAGGAAGTCTTTTCGGGTTGAATCATGAAAAAGAATCAGCTTCGATAGAAATGATCAAAAGTCAGACAGAAAGTTGTTATGAAACTTATGAAGCGCTTCTGAGTAAAGGAGTCGCAAGAGAAATGGCCAGAATGGTGTTGCCTTTGAATATTTATACCCAGTGGTATTGGACTATTAATGTTAGAAGTCTCATGAATTTTTTAAACCTTCGTGCAGATTCTCATGCGCAATATGAAATACAAGAGTATGCTAAAATAATTGCTGAAATTTTTAGACAAGAATTTCCTTGGACATATGAATCTTTTATCAAACATTATTACAAAGGCGATCTTTTAATCGATAAAACAGGAGAGTGATTGGATTTGAAACTGGGAGAAATAGCGGAAGTGCTCGAAGCCTTAATCGTAGTAGGGGAAGAAAAGAAAGAAGATTTAGAAATAGAAAGAACGGGTGCAGCCGATATGATGAGCGATGTACTGGCATTTGCAAAACCCGGGATGCTTCTAATAACAGGACTTAACACAGCTCAGGTTGTCAGGACTGCCAGTATAGTGGGTATCGGTGCTTTGGTCATTGTTAGAAAGAACCAAATACCTGAATCTACAATTGAAGCGGCAAAATTATTTGGTATTCCTCTGCTGCATTCTCCTCTTGCCATGTATACAGCTTGTGGCAGGCTGTATGAAAGAAAAATGAAAGATATCAAAAGTCTATGAATGAATACTGGCGGAGGTGGTTCAAATGAAGGCAACGGTTGATAAGCTAATTGATCAAATGCAGTTGTTATTCAAAGATTTATTGGCAAAAGATATCATGATTCCCAACGTTATTACAATCTCTTCTGATAGAACCATGGAACAGGCTAAGGAACTGATGAGATTAAAAAAAATATCGGGATTACCTGTTGTAGATGATGGTAAACTTGTGGGTTTAGTCAGTATAGAGGATATTATCAAAGCACTTGAAAATAGTCAAATACTACAACCTGTGGAAAAACATATGAGTAAAAAATTAAAGGTTATTTTGCCGGATGCGAATCTCCCAAAAATATTTGAACAATTCACAAGACACGGATTTGGAAGGTTTCCGGTGGTGAATCTAGATAATAAGCTTCTTGGAATCATAACGAAAGAGGATATTTTGCGTAGTATTTTGGAAGAATTCAGGGTATTGTACGTCAGAGATAAGAGAATGTCAGATGTTTTAGACGGGGAAGCATTAAACAGATCACTGATCACAGGTGAGGAGATCAACAAATCAGGTGCTGATTTTGTTTTTCCTATTGATTATACGGAAATCAGTTTATCAGGTATTGGCGCAGCTAGATTAAAGGACTTTTTGTTGAAAAAAAAGAATATCCCAGAGGATATTGTCAGAAAAATAGCGATTGCTACTTATGAAGCGGAGACAAATGTTGTGATTCATAGTGGTAATGTAGGGACGATTTACTGTTTTGTTCATGAAGATTATATTCGAATACGAATTGAAGACCACGGTAAAGGGATATCAGATGTTGAGATTGCAATGACAGAAGGGTTTTCAACAGCTACGGATCAAATAAGAGAGATGGGCTTTGGTGCTGGAATGGGATTACCAAATATCCAAAGATATTCGGATAAAATGGTTATTGTATCCGAAGTTGATAAAGGGGTCGTATTAGAAATGCAGTTTCATATAAAGAATAATGATTGATCCGGTGATTTGATGAAAGAAGATATTCTAGTCATTGAAGCGGAATTTCTTAAAGATTTTATTAATGGTAAACCGGGACTCAAGGAAGCAGAAGAGGAACGTTTACTTCAAATAATTGCTAATAAAGGAATATTTAAAGAACGTGACCAGGTAGAACAAGATCCCTATTACAAACAAATTATTCCGTATATTGCAATGGTCAATGAAAATAATGAAATTCTCACGTTAAAGAGACTTTCAACCCAGAGTGAAAAAAGACTTCACAACAAAATCAGTCTGGGTGTGGGGGGGCATGTTAATAATGAAGATTCTAAGACGCCACTGGAAGCATTTAGAAAGGGTATGCAACGTGAGATTGATGAAGAAGTGAAAGTGGATTTAAAAGAAGCTCCTGAATTTCTTGGAGTCATTTATGACAACACAACGAGTGTGGGACAAGTTCATCTGGGAATGGCTTATAAGGTTAAAATTGAATTTTATGGAATCAATGAAAAGGACAAATTTGAATATACCTGGAAAAGAGCTGAAGAATTAACGGACCAAATGGCACAGATGGAGAACTGGTCAAAGTATATTTTAAACAAGTTATCATGATTTTTTTTATATTTGTTTATTTGTAGGGAGAAGCAACGAAAGCAGAAGGTGATTCGATGAAAATGTTAACGTATAGGATGAAACAAACAGTTTTTCTGTTTTTATTGATTGTATTCACAATGGTTTTTTTAACATCTTGTAGCGAAGTTCCTGAAAGTGATGATTTTACAGTATCAAATCTTGTGGATTTTAAGCTTTTAAACTATAAAGCTACGCAATTTGAATTTAACAACATATCCGATTTTCTTGACAATGATTCCCTTGAAGGGAATATGATTTCAATTGTCTATTCTGGAAAAAATGGTTCCTATGCAAAAATTGTCTCTGGGCACAGCACTAAAAATAAAGGTGCTTATTATCTTTGGAGGGCTTTTGCAAAAGAGAATAATGCCCTGTTTAAATCATCCTTTACATCCATTCCCTTTTTAATGGGAGAGTACAAGGCTGAGGAAGGTAACCTTTATATTGAATCGTGGTTTAAAGAGAAATGGTTTTTTTATCTTGAAAGTGACAGTTCTGTGGAACTTGAAACCGTACGCATTCAGTTAATAGATTTTTTTGAAAATCCTGATGTAATTAATGAAAGCGTGATTGACCTTTGATGCTTTATCAAAAGTTAAATGCCTTTTGGAAGCAAAAATATGGTAAGCGTGTTCAGAGAATTCCCGTTTCAACAGGATTGGGATGTCCTAACAGGGTGAAATCCAACGGGCTAAATGGCTGTATTTTCTGTGATCCAACTGGGAGTGGTTTTGCAGCTGAATCACCAAATGTACCAATCGAAGAACAAATTAAAACTATGATAAACCGAGTTGAAAACAAATACGGTAAAGATGTTTTTTTTGCTGTTTACCTTCAATCTTACACAAACACTTTTGCTTCAGTCGAAAAACTTAAGGGCATCTTTGATTCTTTATTTATTGATGAAAGAATAAAAATACTTGATATCTCTACCAGACCTGATTGTGTTGAACAGGAAAAACTTGATCTGATAGCTGGTTATCAAGATAAGGCCGATGTATTGATTGAATTTGGGCTGCAGTCAGTCAACAGGAAAACCTTAATTGATTTGAACAGGGGGCATACACTGGCAGATTTTATTGATGCTGTTTTAAGAACTAAGAGAATGGGAATCCAAACTTTAGCACATATGATTTTAGATTTACCACAAGATAGCATTAATGATGTGATTGAAGGTGCTGAAATTCTCAGTGCCCTTGGAGTTGATGGTGTAAAATTACATTCTCTTTATGTAGTAGAAGGAACTGAATTGGATAGAAGAATCAAGAAGCGAAGATATAATTTACTTTCTTTTAATGACTTTGTAGATCGGGAAATAACTTTTCTTGAATATCTTGATCCTACAATTGTCATTCATCGTTTATGTTCTGAACCTCCAAAAGAAAATGCAAGAGGGAACTGGGGTATGCCAAAGATTGAAGTTATTCATGAAATTGAAAGAGTCATGGAAGAAAGAAATTCCTATCAGGGGAAACACTTCAATTACTTAAAAAGATGATGACTATCCATTCGCTTGACATTTCAAATTTCCATTATAAAAAAAATATCTCAATGAATAAAATTAGCACTTTTAAAATAGGTGGAGCGGTTAAGTTTTTTTTTCAACCTGAAAGTCAAGGTGAATTAATCCAATTAGTTCAATTATTGGATGATAATCAAATACCCTTTTACCTCATTGGTCGCGCATCAAATATTCTTTTTGCGGATGAGATGAAAACAGAGGTGACCATCAGCACTTTGTCCATGAAAAACCTCTCATTTTCATTCAATCAGATAACAGTTGATAGTGGTTTTTCACTTAGGGAATTATGTTATCAATGTGCCGAGAATGAACTGAAAGGATTGGAAGGCCTCTCCGGAATCCCGGGAACAATCGGTGGCGCTATTTATATGAATGCCGGTGCTTATGGTTATAGCATTTCGGATTACATTTCAGAAGTAACCGCTTATCATCGGGAGGTTAAAAAAACGATTACATACACTAAAGAGGCATGTGGTTTTGATTATCGGAAGAGTCGCTTTATGGATGATAAGCATATTATTCTGGGTACAAAATTAAACTTACAAAAGGGAAATAAAGAACAAATAGTGAAAGAAATGAAAACTTACGAAATTAGTCGATCACAAAAACAACCCCTGGATTACCCTTCAGCAGGCAGTATTTTCAAAAAACCTTCTTTAGATTTTCATCCTGCATATGAGATCGAACAGCTTGGTTTGAAAGGGTATTCAGTTGGAGGAGCATGTGTTTCCTCTAAACATTCGGGATTTATCATCAACAAAAAAAATGCAAGTGCCACTGATGTTAAAAAACTCATCTCTTATCTTCAAAAGCGAATCTTTAAAACAACTGGTATTTTTTTGGAAACAGAAATAAATTTTTTTGAATAATACCAATCTCACGCGACAGTTTTATTATCAGAGAGTATTAGTTGTCGGAGGTGGTAATAATGAAAAAAAATTTTACGATGAAAGTTAAGTTGTTATTGATGGCGGTTATTTTAGGGTGTGTTGTGAGTGTGGGTTTATTTGCTAATACCAGCCAACCTGACAGATTTAAAATTGATTTTAATAACGCCTATATTGTAGTGACCCCTGCGTCTCTTTCTATGCAGATAGCAGCTGAGAGCGGTGTGCTATCCTACGGGAACGATTGGCAAATCGTTCAATTAAGACCCTTTTTGTATCACATGAAGCAACAAAACTGGCAAGGTTTTTATTGGGTAGTGAATACTACCAGAAACGAGTTATATAAAGTCACCGGAAACACATTCGGTACACTTGGAGGAGACTTTTTGACATTACCGGCTAATGTATCCGTTGTTGGGGGTGGCAATAACAGTCAACCGGAAAGATTTTTCATCTATTTTTCAAATGCTTATCTCATCTATTCAACAAATTCATCGTCTTTGCAAATTGTTGGTGAAAATGCAGTTCTTTCATACGGGATGGATTGGGCGAAAATTCAGATGAAACCTTATCTTTATCATTTGAAGCTTAATTCTTGGCAGAATTTTTACTGGCAGGTCAACACCAGCAGAAAACAATTATATGTTGTTAGAAACGGACAATTTGGAACCTATCAAGGTAACTCCGAATTAAAATCATCAACGGTTGTTGTGTATTATTAATTGGAATTTAGAAACGCATTCAAAGGAGTTTGATTTAAAACTAAAGGGAATCAATGGGGTTTTGGAGAGGTTAATACTCCAAAATCCCATTTACTAATTATAAAACAAAAATAAAACAAGTGTCAATGATGCTTTCCCTGAAAATTAATTTTTGTATTCTGACAGCCATGCCATGTTTCATTATATGGTACAATATAAGTGTGAGAAAAGTATAAATTCATGCGAAAAGGGTGCTGATATGCCCATAACCATAGGTAAAAGAATACATAATCTTGAGGATAAAGAATTAATAAAAAAAAGAGATAAAATAGGTGAAAAACGCTTTTGGGAAGAAATTTACAATCGTTATGGAAAATACCTGAAAGCAGTTGTCGGTTATAAATATCCTGATTTTAGGGATTCTGCTGATGATATTGTACAGGAAACCTTTTTAAGAATGGCTTTTGAAGATTTAGGTCGTGTTAAAAATCTAAAGGCTTTTTTGGCCACAACCGCTGCTCACATATCAATTGATATGCATCGACAAAGGAATGCCAAGAAAAGAGCTGATTCCAACACCGTTGCTCTGGATGCTGAAATGGGTAGCGAAGGCGACAATTCCTTTTTGGAAATCACCGAGAACGAAAAATCCGATGATCCGCTTGATCTGGCTATTGAAGAGATTAAAATTGAAGAATACAAAAAGATTTTACAAAGATTACCGGAAGATTGTCGTGAAATGCTTTTGCTATCTGCTGAGGGGATGAAATATAAAGAAATTTCTGAAAAAATGGGTATTCCCATTGGTACTGTAGGGACTAAACTACTAAGATGCAGAAAGAAATTGAAAAAGATCTTGGAAAAAGAAAAAGAGTATTACACCCCTTCAGAGGTTGGTAATGACAAAAAGTGAATGGACTATCCCTGTTGATTTAGACTCTTTTAAGCAAACAGGATGGTCTCAACCGGATGTAACACTAATAACCGGTGATATTTATGTAGATCACCCTTCTTTTGGGATTGCCATTGTGGCAAGAGTTTTGGAGAATTTGGGATTGAAGGTGTTGGTTCTTTCTCAACCAGCTTCTGAAAAAGATATTCTTCTTTACCCTCCTCCAAAATATTTCTTTGGAATTACTTCAGGAAATTTGGATTCAATGGTTTCAAACTACACAGCTTCCGGTAAACCCAGGAAATCTGATGCATATGCTTATGAAGCGAAAAAACGCCCAAACCGTGCAGTCATTGTCTATTCAAATTGGGTGAAATCACTTTTTAAAGATATACCGATTGTTATTGGCGGGTTAGAAGCCAGTTTAAGACGATTTGGACATTATGATTGGTGGCAAAATAAGGTCAGGCATTCAATTTTGCTGGATTCTAAAGCGGATTTATTAATTTTTGGCATGTCGGAATTGACTTTAAAATCACTTGTTTCACTTTTGAAAAGGGGTGTCCCTTTTGAGAAAATAAAGTATCTGGATGGATCTGCTTTCTACACAACGGATGATTCCGACATCCCTACTGATTATCTTCAATTGGATTCTTTTGAGCAAATATCAACAAATACCAGGGCGTATAACCATGCCTATGGATTGTTTTATTCTACAAATACAACTTCAAATAAAAAAGGAATTTACCAAAAAGATGGAGGTAAAGTGGTTGTACAGAATCCCCCATCAAGACCACAAACGCAAGAAGAGTTGGATCATGTTTATTCTCTTCCTTACACCAAAGAGATTCATCCCAATTTAAGAGCCGATAAATATTTATCCGCATTAGAAGCAGTGAGAACAACAATTGTTACTCATAGAGGGTGTTATGGAGAATGTAATTTTTGTGCCATTGCACTCCATCAAGGAAGGACTGTACAGTCAAGGTCCATTTCTTCAATTGTAAGTGAAGTGGCTGTTTTAGCCCAAAAAGGTACATTTAATGGTACGATTACAGATCTTGGAGGCCCAACGGCCAATATGTATGGGTATGAGTGTAACAAGAAAAAGAGCATAGGACCTTGTGAAAATAAAAGATGTATATTTCCACAAGTCTGTGAGCAATTACAGCCTAATCACGGAAATTATCTGGATTTATTGGCAGCGGTTTCAAAAGTTCAAGGCATTAACCATGTTTTTATTTCTTCAGGTATCAGGCCGGATCTTATTTATACAGATAAAATAAATGGTCGTAAATTTCTCACTGAATTAATCCTAAAACATACAAGCGGATATTTAAAATTGGCACCGGAGCATTTTTCTGTTCAGGTGTTAAAAGCGATGGGTAAAAATACGAAATCAGATTTTGAACGCATCTTTCGAGACTTTTATGCAATATGCAGAGAAAATGACAGAAAACAATTCATAACGGCCTATCTCATGGTGGGGCATCCCGGAGAGGGTGAGAAAGAGAATAAGGAACTTGCTCAATACGTTCAGCGTTTTTTCAGACATAACGAGCAGCCGGTTCAAATATTTACGCCAACACCTTCTACGATATCAACCTCAATTTTCTATACGGAATGTGACCCTTTAACAGGAAATAAAATAAAGGTTATTAAAAGAGATAAAGAGAGAAACAGATTTAAAAGTAGAGCATTATTAAAATTACGGGAGGATGTTAACAATGGGGAAAATGAAGGCACTGGTAAAAGAAAAACCTCAAAGAGGATTCAAGCTAAAGGAAGTGGAAAAACCCGAAGAGTTAAAAGAAGATGAAGTCCTGATAAAGGTTAAATATGCTTCTATCTGTGGCACAGACCTTCATATCTATCAGTGGAATGAATGGGCTCAGAATCGGATTAAGACTCCTCAAATCGGGGGACATGAATTTTCAGGTGAAGTTGTAAAAGTTGGGAAAAATGTTAAATTGGTTGAAGTAGGTGATTTTGTTTCTGCAGAAACACATATACCCTGTACAAGATGTAAAATGTGTCGAACAGGAAATATGCACATTTGTTTGAATATGGAAATCCTGGGTGTTGACAGAGATGGTGTGTTTGCAGAATATGCAAGAGTACCAGAAGTTGTTTTATGGAAAAATGACCCTTCGCTACCACAACACATGGCTTCTGTACAGGAGCCTTTGGGTAACGCAGTTTACACAGTGACAAGTGGTGATGTATCCGGAAAGAGTGTCTTAATTACAGGAGCTGGCCCTATCGGCGTTATGGCTGTACAAGTTGCAAAAGCCTTGGGAGCAGGTCCCGTTATTGTGAGTGAGGTAAAAGATTATCGTCTTGAGTTGGCAAAAAAGAATGGAGCAGACTATTTAGTAAACCCCGCTGTTGAGGATGCTTATTCCAAAATCATGGACATAACTCATCATGAAGGAGTCGATGCTGTGTTGGAAATGTCGGGAAATGAAAGCGCTTTTAATCTGGGAATGAAAGCCGTCATCCCAGGTGGGCACATATCCATTCTTGGGTTGTTTGATAAAAATGTCAATCTAGATATTAACGCTGGAATATTTAAAAACATTACTATGTATGGTATAACGGGAAGGAAGATGTTTGAAACCTGGTACAAATTGTCAAGTTTGTTGAATACAAAAAAAATCGATCTTGATAAGATCATAACGGATGTCATTCCTTTTGAAGACTGGCAGATTGGTTTTCATAAAATGGAAGAGGGAAAATGCGGAAAAGTGGTGTTAGAAATATAAAAGTTCAGGAAACAACAAAAAAAAGCGGTAACAGAAGGATAATCTTACTTTGGATTATCCTTCTTTTTGTTTTTTTGGTTTTTGTTTATCGAACATATGATCTGCAAATTAAACAATCTGATGAGTTTTCACAATATTTCGATTCAATTCGACTCAAGAGAGAAGAGATTCCGGCTTATCGCGGTAATATATATGATCGTAATGGTAAATTATTGGCATATACAAAAGTCAATCGATATATTAATTTATCTGAGAGTATTAAGGGTATCTATGGATCAGCCAGAGAGGACTTAATAAAAGATATATCAATACTAACGGGTATTTCAGAATTAAATATTACGGATGCTATTAATCATAATGAAGATATCCTGATAAGGCCTGATATTTCAGTCGACAATCCCAATATTTCATTAAAGTATGATTTCGAGAGAATATACCCTTTTACCGGTTCACTCTCTCATATTATTGGATATGTTGATCGCGACTTGGCAGGTGTTGCCGGAGTGGAGAAAACATTTAACGATTACTTAAAGGGATTAAATGGTGTTACTCAGGTGGAAGTTGATTCCAGAACCCGTCAATTGAAAAAACAAACGGTTCGGAAACCTCAAAAAGGTCAAGATATTTACCTTTCAGTTGATATGGAATTGCAGCACTACATAGAAGAATTGTTATCTGAGATTGAAAACTCGGCAATAGTGATTGTTTCTTCACCAGCTTCTGGAGAGATATTATCGATGGTATCAACCCCTTTTTTTGAAAGTTCCAGGATGACAAAACCCATTATTGAAGAAGAATGGGAGCTTATGTTGAAAGATGAAGGAAATATCTTTCTAAACCGGGCTATTTCAGCTACATATAATCCCGGTAGCTTAATTAAGCCCTTTATGGCCCTATCTGTATTATCAGATAACAACGTTTCGGTTTATGAGGCTGTAACACAAAGATTGTATTGTGATGGTGAATTTTCACTCTATTCAAATGATGGAACGAAAGAATACAAATACAGAGATTGGGTTTCAACCGGTCATGGTACAGTGACATTATTTGATGCTATAAAAGAATCTTGTAACGTCTATTTTTATAATAAAGGGTTGGAACTGGGGATTGATTATTTAAAAAGCATGAGCGATACCATAGGATTGACTATGAAATCTCAGATTAATTTGCCTGAAGAGAAAAATGGAATATACCCTTCTACTTCATGGAAATTGGACGAAGTTGGCGAGGGGTGGTATCTTGGAGACACAGTCTTAACTTCTATTGGTCAAGGATATGTAAGGTTAACACCTCTTGAAATGCTTAAATTGTTTGAATTGATTGCATTAGAGGGAGATAAACAAAAATCGTATATTACTACTAACACCTTTTCATTTTCCAACCGTTATTTAAACTTGCCCAAATCACATTGGACTTATTTGAAAATGGCGATGAATGCAGTTGTTTCACAACCCGGAGGAACTGCTTATTCTTCATTTAAGGATGCTTGGTATAAAGATCAGCTGTCAGGAAAAACAGGTACAGCTGAAACCGGTGTTGATGGTGAATATCATGCCTATTTTGCAGCCTTTTATCCTTTGATCCAACCCAAATATGCTGTTTTGGTTTTAATAGAAAACGGTGGATATGGCGGACAAAATGCAGCGCCAATTGCCCGAAAGATACTTGATTTTATTATTGAATAAAACATTAGCCTGATACAAAATGGTTTTTTAAATATTCGCAAAGAATCTCTGCAGGAACAGTATTGTATTCGGTAAAATAAGTATTAAAATCATCACTGGTCTTTTCATCTGATTTATCCAGGATCACTTTTATTGATAAAAATTTGCTTTTATTCGCATGGGCAACAGTTGCCATGACAGCTGAATCCATATCTAAAGCAAGTGCTCTGTATCTTTCGTATAATTCATCTCTAAATGATTTTTCTGATACGATTTGGTCACCAGATATTATTTTCCCCCGCTTTAAACCTGAGAATTGATACTTGATGCTTGAAAGCGTTTCTAAATCTCCTCTTATTGCCGGATTCGGTTCGTTTTCTTTTAAACGCTTGTCATATTCATGATAAGCTTCTCCGATAACAACATCACCAATCTCTAACTCATCTGTGAGGGCGCCAGCCCCAGAAACCAAAAAGATATTATTAATCGTATAGACGTCTATGAGCTTTTGAGTAATAAAAGCGGATTCAACTTTTCCGAAAATGCCGGAACAAGTAACGATCTCATTCCTTCCAAGTAAACCCCGTTTTGTTTCTCTATCAAAAAGAGTTTTTTTCTCGAAAGTCACCATGTTCTCCGTGATCGGTTCCAATTCACTTTCAAAAACACTTAAAACTAATACCATTTCAACCCCCTCCATTCTCTGGGAAAATAAATGGTGTGCTCAGCGGGATTTGAACCCGCAACCTTTGGATCCGGAGTCCAATACTCTATCCAATTGAGCCATGAGCACTTGAATTACATAAAGTATAGCCCTCTGGAACAGAAAATTTAAAACAATATTTTTGGATATTTTTGGGAATTTCTTTATTTCTTTCCAGGGAGTAAATGTATGGATTTAATTCATAAATAGTCATCATTTTTTGATATTTGCCGGTGACGTTAAAAATATCCTTTGCGCCCATAAAATAGAAACTGTCAGAATCTTCTTTTTGGATATGTTCTTGTATGACTTTTTCAGATAAGTAATCTAAATTGAATCTATAGGCCCAAGCCGGTGATTGAAGGTATATCTCAGCAATACTTTTGGCACTTTCTGAATCAATGATACCTTTTGAGTTTTTAACTGTTCGCCCTGCATACCTTAATGATGTCTGAGAATAAACAGTCGAATAACGTTCATCTACAAGATAAATTTCCCTGCTGTTTAACTCAAATAGTTGTTTTGCAAACAATAATGCTTTATCAGTTGCCGGGGTAAAAGTCAAATTTTGCCTGAGAGGTAATCCTACCACTATTTCCAAGGGCTGATACAGCAAAATTAATTCTTTCAAAGAATTATTTAATAAACGATCATTGATAATAAAGTCTTTTGCAAAGGCCATATTCATTTTCCGGGATGCTACGGCATAACCGATTCGTTTATCACCGTAATCAAAGGCTAATATTTCCATTATATTAATTTTTTAAAATGACCGAAATAAATAATCCAATGCACATCTTTTTAAAACTACGCTTTTTATTGGTTTTACCGATTCTCGCTCAAATTGCTTTTGAATGTCTTCCAAATCAGTGTTTTTTACCGCTATAGATAATGATGATGCGGAAAAAAATTCTTTGGGTGTTTTAATTATCTTTGCAAAATAACCTTTCTTCTTAATTAAGTCGAAGGCCTTCGTCATTTCCTGGTAATCGACAAAGATCATTAAAGAATTCAGTTCATCTGCAGCGATGAATTTGGTTTGCAATTGAAAAATACACCTCCAAATTTACTTCAAAAAAGGCAACATCGGATAATCAATCAAGTTTAATACCTTTCTGCCGCTTTTTCCAATAAAATATCTAAGATAATCATCTATAATTATCTTATCTATTATAGACTCCAACATATAGGTGGAGCAGTTTAATTTCTCAACTAGATCATTATAATCTTTACTTTTTATTTGTTTTTCGTCGATCATTCCAATCTCATTTAAAACTGAAACAATCAAATCCCACTTTCTTTCACTTAAAGATAGGTTTTTAAAACCAGTATCTTTTAAATTTTCCAGAGCTTTTAAACCATTTGAACAACCTATCTCAATCATTGATATTATAACATCCTTATCTGGAAGAAAGTCAAACTGCTTCTTAATATGTTCTTTTGTATCCATCTTGTTATAAAGCAAATGGAAAATTGGAGTAGATCCCTTTTTTTCCACCGGATTAGAAATGGATAAAATATCAATCGGATTCATTGGAGGGTCTAACAAACAAATATTTGAGTCTTTTGGGAACTGCATAGTGCCGCCAATTTCATAAGTCGTAATAAACAGCTTTACCTTAGACACAGAAATAAGCTCTTCAATCTTTGATCTTTGAAAAGGTTTAAGAGACGAGTTATAAAAGACAACTTCTCCGTTATGAAAATTATCGGAAAGTATATTTCCCAGCATACGCGTGAGGTGAACTGTTTTATCTATTGAATTGACAAAAACAGCTGTAAAGTTACTGTTTTGAACGAGCTGTTGGATATACTTGATAGGATCAGGATGATCCCTTCTATCAACAAGTCCTTTTTTATGTTTCTTTAAATGTTCAATAAGAATTTTATCAAATTTAAAATATTCTTTCATTTGATTCTTTTCATTATCAGATAAAAGTCCTGATAAAACCATAATATTAGTATCAGTTAAACTTGAAATTTCTTTGCTTAATCGTTTCAGTAAACCCCTTGTTCTTTTTTCCTCCGGTAAAAGATATTCAATATCCAAGAAAATGAATTGCTTAATATCTTTAAATCTATTAAAATGTTTTAAGAGGAAAGGGACTGTGGTAAACAAAGTATTTTCTTTAAAAGGTTGTGAAGGACTTACAACAACTTGTGTGGATAAAGCATCAAACCTTCCAATGGTTTTTAAACGCGATGAAAGAAACATGTTAGAAGGTAAAACGATCAATAATTTCTGGTTTTTCTGTTCTGATTGGGCCATTTTTGAAAAAAGCATTAATTCTTGGGCTTTTAAAGATGAGAATAAGCCGGTGACACCTGTTTGAGTTTCTAGTACCTTTAAAAAAGCAGGGTATTTTGTTTGTAATTTATGATTTAATTCTCTTTTTAAAAGGGTAATATCCTGTTCCTTATGAGTATTATTTTGATTTTCCCAGTTGTTGATTAAATCAAAAACAAAATTTTTATCTGATTCTTCATTTTTAAAGGTTGGATCAATAAAATACGTTATATCTTTGATGAAAATTTGAACATGTTTGGTTTTATAATGCCAGATCGTTTTTATATTGCCAACTAAATCACATTTGAGTAAATTTGGCCGAATATATCTAAATTCATCGATTTTTGATGCCAGGTTAAAGCCTATAGAATCAATAAAATATTTTCCTTGTTTGAGAATCATACGTATATGTTGATTTCTGGATCCCATGAGTTTAAGTTTATCAACAGACAAATTTTTCATCAAAAAAACTGGTTCATGATTTGATTGTCCGTAAGGTCTTAATAACTCCAATTTATCCAATAATTGATCCGTTATTTCACTGATATCAAGTTGAGCATCTATATAAATCTTTGAGGTAAAAGAATCACTTCCAAATAACTCATAAAATTTAAAAGTCAAGTCCTCACGAAGTCTTTCGATATTACTTTTGTCAATTGTAAACCCTGCTGCCATGGGATGACCACCAAATTCTTCAAAATTTGAAGAAACTTGTGAAAAGAGTTCCATGATGTTAACCTGGTCAATGCTTCTTGCGGATCCTCTGCCTACACCGGCTTCATCAACTGAAATCATTAAAGTTGGTTTGTAAAACTTCGCGGTTAATCTTGAAGAAACGATACCGATAACTCCAGGATGCCAATCTCTTTTAGCTAATACTAACACAGGAGAATCAGAGATTACAGGATTTTTTTGAATCATCGAGATAGCTTCTGTATAAATCTGATTCTCAATAAATTGTCTTTTACTGTTTTGTTCCATTAAAAAATTTGAAAGTTCTCGGGCTTCAGCTTCATCTTCTGTTAAAAGCAGTTTTAAAGCTGTTTCTGCACTTCCAAGCCTGCCAACAGCGTTTAATTTAGGGGCTATTTTAAAACCGATATCATGCGTTTGCAAATGATCAGTATCAATGCCAGATATTTTCATTAACCTTTTTAAGCCGATATGTTTTGTTTCAGCAAGGCTTTTGATCCCCTTTTGTACTATCATTCTGTTTTCCCCGATCATTGGAACAATATCTGCAACAGTTCCAAGTGAAACCAAATCCAAATAATTTTCTATGTCGATCGGTCTCCCCAATCTTTCGATCAAAGCATCCATGCATTTAAAAGCGACCCCTACACCTGCCAAACCCTTAAAAGGATACGTATCATCTGTACGTTTTGGGTTTACTACTGCGCAAGCCTCAGGTAATTCATCCTGGACTTCGTGATGGTCTGTTATGATAATCTTGAATTGTAGAAAATTCGCGTATTTGACTTCTTCGATGGACGTTATACCACAGTCAACTGTAAGAATGTTTTTGATATTTCTGTTAAATAGTTCCATAATAGCTGTTTTACTTAGTCCATAACCTTCTTCCAAACGGGTGGGAATGTAATAGATGACATTCCATCCCAATTCTCTTAAAATAGAATAAACCAAAGCTGTGGAAGTGACTCCGTCTACATCATAATCTCCGTAAATGGCAATTGTTTCATTCTTTTTTTTGATCTTCATTAAAGTTTCTACAAATGCTTCCATGTCTTTCAACAAAAAAGGATCATGGAATTTTTCTTCTTCCAAATGAAGATATTCCGATATACTAGTTCGTTGCTCCAAATTGTTATTCACAAATATGGTAGCAAGAAGCTCCGGGATATCATATTTTTGAACCAGTCGTTGTACTTCTTCTTTATCCGGCTCCTGGACAATCCACTCGCACTTCATCCTCCTTAACTCCTTTTTATTTATTTTCATTAATTATACCATAAAGAGAGAAGTCCTTTTCTTTTGTTCACATTATTTTTAATAATAAAGTAAAAAAAACAAAAGAATATTGTATAAATGCCATAGGATGATGTAGTAGTTTTCGTGTATTCTGATATAATATCAATCGAATTACACACTTAGGAGGAAGATTTTGGAAAACCAAGCTAACAGACCTGATATCAAGAAGAATCATAATGAAGCAGTGAATGTATCAGAAAAAAAGAAAACTGTTTCCTACAAATGGTTGATGGTGACCATTATACTTGGTTTGATCATTGTGATCGGCTTTTTCTTTATCGGTGATTTTAATGAAAACATTGCAGTGTTTAAAAATATCGATTTATGGTGGTTTGGCCTATCCGGTGTTTGTCTTTTGATTTTTTGGTTATCTGAATCATTGACCATTTTTACAACGGCAAAGATATCCGGTGTAAAATTATCTTTGTGGAAATCCATTGAAACAAATATGGTTGGACAATTCTACAATTCTGTCACACCTTTCGCATCAGGGGGACAGCCCATGCAAATACTCAGGTTATACAGACTGGGTATTGATGTTTCTAAGGCAACGGCGGTTTTAATGTCCCGGTTTTTAATTTATCAAACAACGATCACCCTATTGGGTGTATTTATCATGTTTGTTTTTTTTGACAAGATGAATTCCCTACCCTCTTTCTCAGTATTAGCTGTGTTTGGTTTCTTAATCAATTCAACAGTCATCTTTTTTTTGTTGATTTTTTCTTTTAGTCCTTTACTGACAAAGAAGATTTTTGACTTAATTCTTTTTTTGGTATCACCGTTCAAATTTGGGAAAAAGATGAAAAAAAGCGAAGCGCAATGGCTTAAAAAAATCGGAGAATTTCACACTGCAATGAAAAATTTGGGGAAAGCACCAGTCAAATTGCTTATTGCTTTTATATTTACTTCTATACAGATCTTTTTTTATTTTTCAATACCTTATTGTATATACAGGATGCTGGAACCAGCTCTTGTGCCCTTTTCTGAGATTTTTTCCTTTCAGGGCATTTTGTTTTTAATCATTTCTTTCGTTCCGGTTCCTGGAGCTGGAGGAGCAGCCGAAGGGGGCTTTTACCTTTTCTTTAAAAACTTCTTTGCCCCATCAAATATTGCAG